>JAGSHJ010000189.1 GCA_023954595.1 Bacteriovoracaceae bacterium
AAGATTCTCTTCTCTTAAACCATTTGAAAGGTGCCACTTCATACGAGTTTCTTTCCACTCTTCCATAGACTCTTGTTGAGTTCCTGGCTTAATGAAGTATTGCATTTCCATTTGTTCAAATTCTCTAGTTCTAAAAATAAAGTTACCTGGAGTAATTTCATTTCTAAAAGCTTTCCCGATTTGAGCAATACCAAATGGCAGCTTCTTTCTCATTGTAGTTTGAACATTTAAAAAGTTTGTAAAGATACCTTGAGCTGTTTCAGGTCTTAAGTAAACCTTAGCAGAGCTATCTTCAACTGGACCCATTTGAGTATTAAACATTAAGTTAAAATCTCTTGGCTCAGTAAATGAGTCTTTAGCACCACAGTTTGTACATGGAGCTGTTGTATCAATCTTATCTTCTCTAAATCTTGATTTACAGTTTTTACAATCAACCATTGGATCATTAAAGCCATCTACGTGACCAGAAGCTTTCCAAACAGATGGGTGCATAAAAATTGAAGCGTCCAGACCAACAACATCCGATCTGAATGTCATGGACTTCCACCACTTTTGTTTTAAGTTATTTTTTAGTTCAATACCGTATGGCCCATAATCCCAACAAGACGAAAGACCACCATAGATCTCTGAACTTTGAAAAATGAAACCACGTCTTTTAGCAAGACTTACCAGTTGCGACATATCCTTTAGATTAGTCTCTGACACATTGCACTCCTTACAGTACTAATTAAGCTTTAAAATTGTCCTGAGTATAACCCTATTTATTGGGTCTTTGAAGAGTTTATATATGCAATTCTCAACATTTCTGACTATCATTCATTTAGAACCAAGCTTTTAACTCAAGTTTTTAAACGAATTATTCGACAAGTACTAAGATGTTTAAAACTCTTATAGTAGCCTCACTGATTTTCTTACAATCTTGCTCTCAATTTACAATTAGAGATAGAGCTATTGCATCGAGACAATCAAATAGAAACTGTCTAAGCTGGGCCTCTGAATTTTCACTAGAGTACCTCACCCATCCACAATCAAATCAATTTAAAAATGCTCAAGACTTTATCTACTTTCAAGATACTTTGGTTAAGTTTAAAGTTGATGAACCAAGACTCCTTGAGCTTGGTGCTGACCCAGATCACAATAACTATATTTCGATGAAGTCCATTCAGGAAGCTGAATCTGTTCTCATTGCAGAGAGAAGAGAGCTTATACCTGGTCCAATTATCAGAGGCCCAGCAGAAATTGACTTCTACGATGACCTTGGAAGACCTTGGGATGTTAAAACGCCCATTTCTCCCACTGAATATGAAGCATGGGAATTCGATATATCTCAAGTTTCCAACTCTATAGTTC
The DNA here is from genome assembly GCA_023954595.1 of Bacteriovoracaceae bacterium. GTDB lineage: Bacteria > Bdellovibrionota > Bacteriovoracia > Bacteriovoracales > Bacteriovoracaceae > UBA845. Next base: position 1,351 of record JAGSHJ010000189.1, read on the forward strand.
ACCAACTTGAAGCAAGTCACGAAAATTTTGAGACTCAAATAGTTGAACCTGTCAGAATTCTTGTCGATCTAAGAAACACAAATTCAAAGCACCGACTTAAAGTAAATGCGTGGATATATGGGAATCTTGAACCTGAAGAAATCGCTCGCATCAGAATTATTCAATAAAAACACCTCTACACCAATGTAATAACTTCTATTCTTCAATTTATTTAAGGACTTGCATGGCCTTTGGTGCTACATAACACTCATGAAAAAATCTGAATTATTACTCCCTTGCGGGAATATGGAAATGTGCCTTGCTGCTATTCATGGTGGGGCCGATGCTATTTATGTAGGAATGCCAGGCTTCAATGCCAGAGGTAGAACAGTAGATCACTCTATTGAAGATCTCAAAGAGATTATAGATATCTGCCACCTCTACGGTGTTAAAGTTCACGTTGCATTCAATATTTTGATTTTTGAAAATGAACTTCCAGCAGCAATAGAAGTACTCAAAAAAGTTCTTCCTCTAGGTCCTGATGCACTAATCGTTCAAGACTTAGGATTGGCCGAAGTTATAAAAAAGATTTGTCCACAACAAGTTATTCACGCCTCTACACAAATGACAGTAACTAACCACAATGCGATGGAGCTACTCGAAGACCTTGATATCGATAGATATGTACTAGGTCGTGAAAACTCAATTAGTGAAATAAAAGAGATCAGAAAGAACACCGAAAAAGAACTAGAGGTATTCGTACACGGAGCCCTTTGCGTTGCTTATTCAGGTCAGTGTTTTACGAGTGAAAGTATTGGTGGACGCTCTGCCAACAGAGGTCAATGTGCTCAAAGTTGTCGCTTTAGCTACGAGTTGATTGTCGATGATCTACCAAGAGAACTCGTAGATCAAAAATACATTGTTTCTCCGCAAGATCTTTGTGGAATTAATGAAGTCAAAGAACTCCAAGAAATAGGAGTAGAGTCTTTTAAAGTTGAAGGCCGACTTAAGTCTCCTACTTTTGTTGGGACTGTAGCTAAAACATACAAGAAGGCAATCTACGATGGGATCGTTCAAAGAGAAGATATCGACAAGATGGCACTAAGCTATTCAAGAGGATTCTTTTCTGGATGGCTTCATGGTGTAGACCATCAAAAGCTAGTTCGTGCGACCTACAAGTCCCATAGAGGAATATATCTTGGTAAGGTTTTAAAGGTAGAACGCGGAGCAGTTTTTCTTGATACCGATACTAAGATTATAAAAGGTATGGGTGTTTTAATCTGTCACGATGAAAGAGAAAAAGAAATAGGATCTAATATTTATGGTGTCCAATATAAGAGTGATGGATCAATTGGAATTGAGCTCGAAAAAGGAGTCAACCTTGCTCTTATTGACGAGAGATTTAGTGTCTATCTAAACTCTGCTCCAGAACTTCAAAAAGAAGTTGAGTCTTCAGTAACAGATCTTGCCAAACAAAAGAGAATACCTGTTAAACTGCATTTTGAAGCTATTGTAGGTAAACCTGCAAAACTTAAAGTTACAGATATTGATGACAATACGATCATCGTTTCTTCCGAAAACAACCTAGAAGAAGCTAAAAGAGAACCTGATTTTAAGAAAATTGAAAAAGATATCTCTTCTTTAAGTCGAACTGCTTACCACCCTCAAGAAGTTGTAATTAAAACGGAAGAAATAAAACCATTTCTTCATTCAAAATTACTAAAATCTTTAAGACAAGAGGCCATCGCTAAACTTAATGAAGTAAGAGTTTCTAGAACGATTACTGATCTAAAAGATGTAACAACCTCTAGAAAGGAAACTACTTCAAGTAATAAGAAGCATTTAAATATTATGCTAAGAGAAATAGGACAATTAAAGGACCTACTTCCTCTATTAGAAACGCTTGAAGGTAAGACAAAAATATCGATCATTCTAGATTATGAATTTGGAAAAGATTACTACGAGTCACTTGAAATTTTAGGCGGCCTTAAAAATATAGAATCAGGAATTGCGACAAATAGAATTCTTAAGCCAAAGGAATATCATCACCTAAAGCTATTAACGAGGCTAAAGCCCGACTTTATTCTTGCAAGGAATCTTGGTTCATATAAATTTCTGAAGGATCTCGACTCTTCCATAAGAATAAGAGGTGACTTCTCTCTAAACGTTGCAAATTCACAAACGTCAAACTACCTTCTCAACAAAGGTTTTGAGCTGTTAACGAGTTCGTACGACCTTAACTCAGAACAGTTATCTGCATTACTAGAAAACACAGATGCAAGTAAAGTTGAAGTAACAACTCACCAGTACATGCCGAGTTTTCACATGGAGCACTGTGTATTTGCTGCCTTCATGAGTGAAGGATCATCGTTTAAGGATTGTGGAAAACCTTGTGAAAGCCATAAGGTTGAACTTAAGGACCAATTTGGAAACAGACACTTCATTAAGGCCGATCAAGAATGTCGAAACACGATGTTTAATGCTACTGCTCAGTCTGCAGTAACCTTGATGCCAGAATTAATCAGCAAAGGTGTCAGGCACTTTAGAGTTGAAGTTTTAAACGAGAGAGAGAATGAACTAATCCAAAAGATTCTAGCCTATATTGATTTCTTTGAAGATGAGATAGATGTTGAAACTTTAAAAACCAATATCGGCGTTTTTGAAAAGTACGGTCTTAGCTCTGGTCAACTTTTAAGAGAAGATTCTTACCAAGATCGAAAAAAGTAACTACAATCATTGAATGTGGTTTTTATATATCATCGAAACAGAAAACAATAAGCTCTACACAGGAATAACAACTGATGTGGAGCGAAGATTTCAAGAGCACCTTTGTGAGCCAAAAGGTGCCAAGTTTCTCAAGGCCAATCCCCCCAAGAAAGTCGTTTATACCGAAGAATATGAAAACCGAAGCGAAGCCTCCAAACGAGAGGCCCAGGTAAAGAAACTAAGCCGCAAAGAAAAGAACTTGCTTATAAAAACGTGAAAACAATCACTTAAATAGTGTGAAAAACTACCACGCACTTTTCTATCGTAAATAACCGAGTAAATTCATCAATTTTATTGATATTCAAAGTCTCCTCATATATAAAGCATCAAAATTAAATTCATTTTAAGGAGAGAGAGAATGAGAAACTTGCATATCGCATTACTTGCGATGGTCTCTTTTTCTACTTGGGCAACTGTTGAAGATGTACCTTGTAGAAGATCACTAGACCCAGTAACAGGACTTGTATCTACACAAGGAAACTGTGTTTCACTAAATTTTATTGAAGCAAATTCTAATAACACTTTCATGAACACAGGGATTCTTTCTACTGACCTTGGACACAATACTGGTTCAAATACTCAGAATGGTAACTCAGGAGCAACTGGAAATACTAACCAAAGAAACTCTTACGGTGAATTCCAAAATGTTAACACACACAAGCCTAATGAAGTTATTTATGAAGGACAAATTGGCGATGGCCAAGACGGTCCAGGTCCATCTCTAGCAAGAACTAGTGCTCAAGCTGGTATGAATAACAACACTGTTGCTGACAATGCCAACAATCTAGACTTCTACGATAGACGTGATGGAGATATGAACTTAGGTTCAGGTAACACTGGTCATTCAAATCTAGGTGACAACAACTCTGCAAACTATAATAACGGAAGTAACAACTCTGACGATTATAATCACGGTAGCAACAACACTGGTTTTGCTAACCACGGTGATAACAACTCAGGTGACTTCAACAATGGAAACGGAAACTCTGGTCAACACAACCAAGGTGACAATAACAGAGGTGACTTTAACCAAGGTGATAGCAACCGAGGTGATTTTAACCAAGGCGACAGAAACCGTGGCGACAATAACAACGGGAATAGAAACCTTGGTGACAATAACAACGGGAATAGAAACCGTGGTGACAACAATAACGGTAGCGTAAACTCTGGTGACAACAACAACGGTAATAGAAACTCTGGTGACTATAACAATGGTAACAGAAACAGAGGTAGCTATAACAACGGTGACGTAAACCGTGGTGATAACAACAGTGGAAATAGAAACTCTGGTGACTATAATAACGGAAATAGAAACAGAGGTGATAACAACGTAGGTAACGGTCACCGCACAAATAACAATGGTGCAGACAGAAATGGAAATACTGGTTCAGGAAGCTTCCTTGGAAGTAACCTTTCTGGTGACAACAATGCTTTTGGTTCTGGAAGTGCTGGAAACGGAAACGCTTTTGGTTCTAACAACTCTGGAGATGGGAATACATTCTCAAGTAATAACTCAGGAGATAACAACGGTGGTGGGCCATTCGCACAATCAAATCACAACTCTGGAAGTAATAACATAGGTTCTTACAACTCAGGTAGTGGAAACGTTGGCGCTGTAGCACAAGACGGACCATTTAATGGACCACGTTTTGGACCTCCTCACTTCAATGAAGGTTCTAACCATAACTCAGGTAATGGAAATACTGGTGATCATAACTCAGGTCATGGAAACACTGGTGACTACAACTCTGGAAATGGAAACACTGGTAACAACAACTCTGGAAACGGTAATACTGGTTGGGGAAATACTGGAAATAATAACGACGGTACAGACAACTTTGGAAATAATAATGTTGGTTTTGGTGGAGTTGGTAACAACAACGATGGTGAAATTAATATTGGAAACGGAAATACTGGTACACACAACATTGGTAACAGAAATGACGGAGC
>JAGSHJ010000384.1 GCA_023954595.1 Bacteriovoracaceae bacterium
GCTCACTGTTCAAAATGTAGATATTACGAGCTCCACTTTCGACACATGAACGCAATGCAGTTTCCAATGCGTCTTTTTTAGGAAGTGCAAAGGCCACTGAAATATTGCCAGGGTGCTTGCTTTGCTCAAGCTTCTCAATGACTATTTGAACATTTTTTTTTGATATACTTTCTATCTTGCCGAAGGCCTTTGAACCAAGGCCATTTAGTAAAAGGATATCTTGGCCTTTTTTAATGCGCACGACATTTAACAAGTGGTGAAGCTTTTCACCCTCAAGCATTACGGTGGACTGATCTAGTTTTTCACTCTCTAGATAGATAGCTCTCATTAACTTCTCTCAAATAAAACCGCAGACCAGTCATTTTTAAAGAGAATCTTCTTTACCTTCAGCTTAGGGTCCATGGCCTCATAACTTTGGCAAACTTCAACCTCTTGTCCTTTGAGTAGTCCGGAAACGATAAGATATTTTTTTGTTTTATTCACAATCACAGCGGCTTCTTCCAACAGTGTGTGCTTTAAGATGTTTGCAAAGACAAGATCGTAACTGTCTTTGAGCTTATTGACTTCATCAGATAATAAAAGTTGGTTGTTAACTCTATTGGCCTTCGTATTTAATTCAAGATTAAGGTTGCAATTATTTAAGGCGTTCTGATCAATATCTAAGTAATCTATGTCTGAAATAGAATGGGCCTTCTGTGCAGCACCGATGCCTAAAATACCAGAGCCACAACCAAAATCTAGACACGTTTTTAACTCTTGCAGGTCCTCAATATTTTCTAACATTAGCTGTAGGCATAAAAAGGTTGTTTCATGATTTCCAGTACCAAAGCCCATGCCTGGATATATAAAGATCTTATTTTCTTCGTCTTTCTCTTTCTCCCAGGAAGGAACGATTGAAAGTTCATCATTAACGATAATTGTTTTAAAATTGGACTTCCACTTCTCATTCCAATCGCTAACTTCACGCTCTTGAGTTTTGGCAAGACCGGATAAGTTCCAACCTTTCAAAAAATCGTTAAACAACTGCACGTCTTCCGGTGTCTCAAAGTAAAGAGTCTTTTTTGTTTTGCCTTCATCTTTGAGAATTTGCTCTACTTCCTCTAAAATTTCTACAGGTAAGTCTCCACCAGAATATGAGCGCTCACCAAGAATACGATCAACCTCAGCTTCATCTAGAGTGAAGTCCTGCGTACCTGCACAATTGAAGTTTTTAAAGGCCTCATGCTCTAAAGCAGACAAAAGCTCTTCGTCTTGAATATCTAGTTCTATAAAATAATAATTGTTCATTGCTCATTTATACGTCAAAAAACACAGAAATATTGGCCTCAATGTAATATTTTTACTTAAAAGGCAGGGCCAAGTGCGCTATAAGCTATCTTATTATAATTACAGGGAGTTTTAATTGTACTTAGTTGGCATTGCGGGCGGATCAGGCTCAGGAAAAACGACTTTTGCAAAGAAAGTTTTAAAAGGTGCTGGAGAATCCAGTTTATCTCTTCTTCACATGGATTCATACTACCTCCATCAGCCTCCTAGGGAGCTGGAGACTCTATCAGGTCAACCCAACTTTGATCATCCTCACTCTTTCGATTGGGACCTACTTAGACAACACATTCAAGATTTGAAAGCTGGCAAATCAGTAGAGAGTCCTGTTTATGACTTTAAAACAAACTCCCGTTCAGAAGAAACAAATCTAATTCACCCAAATAAAGTACTCTTGTTTGAAGGTATTTTTTCGCTATTTGATAAAGAAATCAGAGAGAATTTAGATATTAAGTGTTTCCTACACGTTGATGCCGATATACGCTTTACTAGAAGACTCCATAGAGATGTTAATGAACGTGGCAGATCACTTGAGTCAGTCATAGGGCAATACTATGAAACAGTTCGTCCTATGTACCAAAAATATCTTGAGCCACAAAAGCAATTTGCAGACTTCACAGTAGGTGAAGAAACAAGTGTTGCAGCAGGGATACTTGCCGCACGAATAAAGGAATTACTCAGTGACTAAAGGACCAAGCACCAAAACCTCCCTAACCCTTACACCTTTAGGCGGAGTTGGTGAAATTGGTTCTAACTGCACAGTAATTGAGAATGAGAACTCCCTTACAATTATTGATTATGGAATTCTGTTTCCATATGAAGATTTTTTCGACATCAACTATCTCGTAGCATCTCTTGATTCAATCAAAGACACAAAAAAATCCGTTTCTATTTTTATAACTCACGGACATGAAGATCACATCGGTGCCATATGTCACCTAATGGAAGTGTTTCCTAACGCTACAATACGCGCTCCTAACTTTGCAATTAAGCTTATGAGAGTAAAGCTTCATAAAGCAGGTATGGCAGCGAAAATTGAACAATACAATGAAAGCACAATTCTAGACTTCGATAATTATGAAATTCATCCAGTTGCTGTAACCCACTCCATCCCGGATACTTACGGCCTTGTGATACAAGAAAAGAAAAATGCTTTTTCAGTTCTATTTATTTCGGATTTTAAATTTGATCTAAAACCACTTTATGAAGAACCGTTTAACTATCAAAAGATTCAAAGCCTGTTCAAGGATAGTGCCAAGAGAATTTGCATGATTGACTCTACAAACATTCTAAACCAGGGAAGAACTCTCTCTGAAAGTGAAGTTGTGGACGACCTATCAGAGCTAATTGCACTTCCTAGACGTATTTTTATTACGTTGTTTTCGTCAAACATATATAGACTCAAAACAATTTTTTTACTTGCGCAAAAGCATGGAAAAAGAGTTGTACCAATAGGTCGATCAGTTCATCACTACATTGAGAGTGCAAAAGAATGCGGATTTTTTGGTGATGAAATAAAGGTACTCAGAAGAGAAGAAGAAGTTAAGAATGCCAAAAGTAGTGAGTATCTCTATATTTTAACAGGCTGCCAAGGCGACCATTTTGGTGCTTTAAGAAGAGTTGTATCAGGGGAACATAAGTTTCTGGCCCCTTTGCCAAATGACCTTTTCATTTTTAGTTCAAAGCCAATTCCGGGTAACGAAAAGAAAATTGTTCGAATATACAATCAAATTACAGAAAAGGGTGCTGATCTTATAACTGCAAGAGATAAGCAGATACATGCATCAGGCCACCCCTCGCAACTAGATTTACAAGCACTATATGGAAAGATCGCTCCAGATCTTGTAATCCCTATTCATGGGGAAAGTTACTTTCTGAGAAAGCATGTGGAGTTTGTTGAATCTAACAATATTGCTCAGGCCTTATTTGTTAATAACTTCGAAAAGATTCAAATATCTAACGATGCACAAGTTGAACTTGTTTCAATGGAAAGTGAAGACCCAACTATTATTCATGGAAAGGCCTTACCTATTGAGAGGGAAGCTATATCTA
>JAGSHJ010000345.1 GCA_023954595.1 Bacteriovoracaceae bacterium
GACAAAATAAACGTCATCTCATTAGGTGATGAGAAGTTCAAGGCAAGTGGTTGTGATCAACAAGCTACTTATACTCTACAGTGTGCTCTAGGTCCTTGTAACGCGATTAAGGTCGATTAGTTATAGACGATATCTATCTTGCTGTTTCCGAGCTGATTCTTTTGCAGATGGATGTTTACAGGGATCCTTTGAGTTAGCTCTTTTACGTGGGAAATAAGTCCGATTTGTTTTCCACGTGTTTCAATGTCTTGAAGCATTGAAAGGGCGTCCTCAAGTGATTCATGATCAAGAGTTCCAAAGCCTTCATCAATAAAGAATGAATCAAGATCAGCATTTCCTCGGGTGAGTTCGGCCAGTGCCAACGCCATCGCAAGTGAGACCATGAAGGTTTCCCCGCCGGAGAGTGTACTTACCTTTCTGGTTTCTTCTCCTCTGAATTTATCTATTATGTAGAAGTCTGGGGATAGCTTTGTTGAGCTTTGTTTGTGTTGAATTAAGTATCTTCCATCACAGAGTTTACCTAATTCGATATTGGTTTGTTGTATTAGTACTTTCTCAACCATTGCAAGGATGTAGTTTCTAAATTCGTCCTTTCCAATTAATTGATATAATTCTTCCCACTGAGACTTAAGTGCTGTGGTTTTTGCTAGTTGCTCTTTGAGTTGTGCTATCTTGTCGTTTGCCAGTTTCTGACGTGACAATAAGGTTTTATACTCGGTGAGCTTCTCTTTGCTTAGGTTAAGGGCGTCTTTTGACACATTTAATTGTGCTAGGCTCAACTCCGTTGTGAGCTCCAACACATCACTTGAGCAAGGGATGTCCTGAGTGGAGATCTCTTTTAAGAGCCCCTGAAGTTCATCATTTTCTAGAACAATCTGTGTTTGAAGGTGTTTCTCTAATTGTTGCCAGTGAATTAACAGTAGTGCCTGCTGTTCTTTTAGCTGTTCTGAAAAGGTCTGACGTCTTGAATAAAGTCCGCTTTTTTCAATCTCAAGCTCTTTGATTTCATTTTCAATTTTACGCTTTTGAAATTCTAGAATATCGGCCTCTTTATCGAGATCTTCTAATGCCTTGGCAGGATCCATGTCAGGACATAAGTCCTTTATTTGATTGTGAAGAGCAATAGACTCTTTTTCCATCTCACTAATTGTCTTTGTGTTTTTAGAAAGGCGCTCATTCAAATCCTGAAGCTTCTCTTGTGTGTGTTTCTTTTGCTGTAGTACAGAGCTAATTTCATTATTAGTTTTATATAGACTCTCTTGAAGATTTAAAAAGTCTGGGAAGTTGGAGGCCTCTCCTAGTCCAGCGAGTTCAAATAACTTTTGCTCAACGCCCTCTACATCCAACTGAGTAGCTTCTAGACGCTGTTGGGCCTGTTGTGCCTCTGTGCTCATTCTGGTTTGTTTTGTCCGAAGCTGTTCGCCTTGTGCAATGATGGACTTTTCTTTCTCTAAAAGAATTTGAAGGCGAGACTGGCGTTTTTTACTCTCATTTAATTGAGAGTCTATCTCTTGTGCCTTTTGTTTAAGAAGAGGGCCTGTGGTGTCTTTTTCAAGCTCTGGCTCATCAATTTTAAGTGAGGTGAGTACTTCGTAGTTTGAACTAAAGAATTGCCCACTCAAAGATTTAAGCCTCTCCTTAATTTGTGCATTTGATGCTTGGAACGCTTTTTGGGATGTTCTTGTTCTCTCAATTGTTTGAAAGAGTTCTACTTTCTCAGATTCAATATCTTCGAGGTTCTTCTCGTATTGGTGAATCTTTTGTTGGCCATCTTGCAGAGATGATAAGTCGAGATGTTGTATGTTGTCGCTTGCGCAGACTACACAGGAGTTATTCTCGATTGATTCCTCAATACATAAGATCTTTGCTCCCTCAAGCTTAGTCGCTTTAAGAGCATCCTTTTGAATTTGCAGACGCTCTTGAACCTCTTTATTTTTAGATTCTAGGCGTGAAATCTCATCTGCATTTTTTTTAAGCCCTTCATTATTAAAATCGATCTCTTTTAATAGCGATGAGCGCTCTCTTTGAAATGAATCAAATCGAGCAATTGTGCGCATTAGCTGATTCTGTGTCTTCTCTAGGGTTGAGTCTTCATTATCATTTGAGAGGTTTTTTAATTCTCCAAGCTCAGACCTTGTCTGTGTTAAAAGTTGTCTGAGTTGGGATATCTCTTTGTCGATCTCTTTGAGTGCTACTTCGTGGTGTCCTGCCAGTTTTTTCGCACTATTTAATTCTGAGCTTGCCTTGATCCAGTGGTGATACTTTTCTTTAAATAACTGCATCTGTTCTAGATTAAGTTCTTTATACAGAGGATTTGTTTTTAAGTTATTTAACTTCTCCTGTAACTGGGAGAGTAATGATTCGCTTCTCTTTGATTCTTCTTGAGTCTTTTGTACTTGAGATTGAATCTGGGTTAGCGACTGCTTTTCTTGAGTTATTTTTGATTTAAGCTGTTCAAGATTCTTTTGACGCTCTAACGCCTGATGAAGGGCCGGTGCAAGGGTTTTTTGTCGCTCTAGAAACTGCTGCCTTTTAAGATTGAATTCTTTTTGTGCCTTTGCCTTTTCATTTAATTCTTTGATCTGCTCTTGTGCACGTTGCTCAAGCTCAGTTAAGCGAGTCTTGCTCTCATCAATTTTTTGATTGAGATGATTGATATCTTTTAGGTGAGTTACTAAATTTTCAATGAAGGAGAAGCCTCTTTGTGCACTAGTAAGCTCTTTTTCAAGTTCTTTCAGGCCTTCAGAGCTAACGTCTTCTAGTAGTCCTTGTCCAAGACCTGATATCTCAGCTTCAATTTTACTAGTTTGTCCCACGTACTCATTTATCTTTGTTCTAAGTAGGGGATTTAGGCCTTGAAGCTTTTCTCCATGATAGAGCTTCTCAAGGATATCTTTTCTATCTTTAAATCCACTTGTTAAAAACTTGGCAAATTGGCCTTGGTTTAAAATGATTGTTTTACAAAATTGATCAAAGCTTAGATGAATTACATCTTCTGGGGTTATATCAAGGATTTCTTTTTCGGCCTTACCTAGTTGATAAAACTCTTTACTGATTTTTGGCTGCTTTAAAAACTCACCATTTTTCTTCCTAACCCTGCAGTCCCAAATACTTAAAAATCTTCTTCCAGAACATGAAAATTCTAGTTCTATTTTACCTTGTGCCTCACCAAGAGTGATGAAGTCTGCTTGGGTGAGACTCTTTTTATAATTTAGGCCATACAATGCCAGTGCTATTGAGTTTAAAATTGTGGACTTGCCTGCACCTGTATCGCCTGTGATGGCAAAGCTTCCGTGATCCATTTGGAATTCATCAAAGTCGATGGTGTGATCACCTTTAAGAGAGGCAATGTTGTTAATTTTTATCTTATGAATCTTCATCGCTACTCTTGTCTAAAAGCTCTTTGAAATGACTCTCAAGGTAATCTGGAGCACTGTCTGATTCAGGATACTTTTCTTTGTAAAACTTTTTAAATAACTCCACTATGTTTAGATCATTTGCAGCGATGGTCTCTTGTTGTTCTGACCTGGTCTCTTTTAGAATTGGCAGAAACGATAGAAGTTCACATTCAAGATCAGTGCACATCTGCTTGACGATATCCACCATACCGACGGAGCTCTCAAGCATCTCCATCTGTACTTCTACATAAGGAGTGAGTTCACCATCTCTTTTAGAGAGC
>JAGSHJ010000219.1 GCA_023954595.1 Bacteriovoracaceae bacterium
AAAGAATATGATAGCCTTTTGTTCACTAGACCAGTCTGACTTAGACAGGTCTAGTCCAAAGCGGTCACTATCAGTGAAGACTTCTTTCAAGAAGCCTCCCCACTTTTTTCCAATCCTTCCGGCATCATTTCCAAGCTTGTCTAAGATATCAAATGACCAAAGCTTCCATCTATAAGATTCTATTGTGGCAAATACTTTTCCATAGGAATCACATAGATCGTACTTTCTCTTTAGAATTCCAAAACGGGTTTTAACATCCCCTACCTTGCCTCCACTGCCGTTAGTGATTTCAATGTCGGAGAAGAAAAAATAAAATGGCCTTCTTCCACTTAGAAGAAGGTTTCTTTGATTATCCCACATGTCCAAGTGCATAGGCCTGTGGCTCTTCAGGAAGTTTCTTACAAGATGTCCAAAGATCCCGGTTTTTCTTTCTGCAGCAAAACCTATCTTTACTCCCTGTTCATCAACGAGTTCGTATTTATTTCCTGTTTCCCAGTCAATAGCGATTTCCACCCACTCTTTTAATTGGTGAATCCCTATAAACTTTATGTCTTTAAAAAAAGAATCCATACTAATTCTTCACTGGAATATTTAACTCCTGTGGAGTCCAGGCCTTCTTTCTTTCTACACTTTTAAGCTTTGTTTCAAGAACGTCTTTCAAAGTAACTTCTTCGCTATTTTTAGAGAACTTGGTTCTGATATAGTTTGAAACATGTGCCAAGTCTATGGCAGGTATCATTTTAAACCCTGGCATCACAAGATCATATTTTCTTCCCGATCGCTCAATCTTTCCTTTCATGCCGTTTGAGAGGATTTTAACTAACACTTCATCACTTGCTGTTAGTGCTGGAGAATTAACTAAAGTCGGTGCAGAAGCACTTCCTTGCCCATCAACGCCATGACACCTCATACAGAACTGTCCATAGAGTCTCTCACCTCTACTTAGGTCAACAGTATAAGACCCATCTTCCAAGGCTTTAACTTGCTCAGCAATGCGTTTTCTTTCTTTTGAAGTGTCTTTAGAGTAGTTTCGCCCCATAACCCAAGCGAGCACGAGACTGATAGCGACCAAAGCGGCCATAAAGCTTATAACGAATTTGGTAGAGGTCTTCTTATCCATAAAATATTCCTTTTGGGAACATTATGGAAGATTGGGGACAATTTGTGAACTGTCCCCGGTCAACATTACTCTAAAGTATATGGATATACTGTTTTAGTGGTAGGCGTATGGTAATCAAATGTGTAACTAAGCTCAGCTCTCAAAGAACCGTCCCTAATGATTGAATAGTGTCCATACTCATTGATCTCAGTGAAGGCAAATACATACTCAACGGCCTCGTGCTCTCCATCGTTACCATAAGTCAGAGTATCTCTAGCAATAACACCTTCATACCTTGTAACTGTCTCAGAACCGTCCATATAAGAATCGATCGCCTTAACAGAAATGGTTTTTTCTTTTCCATCAATTGCAATTTTTGAAGATAATGGGCCTGACATAAAAGTTGAAACAGATAGAACTTCAATTTCAACAGGTGAAATAAGCTCATAGGACTCAGAAGAGTTGAACTCTACTACGTTTTCGTTAACGAAGTTGAATGTGCTTGCCCACAATTGAGCAGTACCGATTAATAGAAAAGCTGCTAATGCTTTCATTGCATCTCCTTTAGGGGTGGTTAGGTTCTTGATCTACCTATAACATTTAAAGATTGGCTTAAAAGCTGACGGAGGCAATGTATGTAATAATTTTAGGCTTAAAATAAAAAAAAGGCCTGATTTAACAGACCCTTAACATAACTTTGAATTTCAAATCAAAAATTAAGCAACTTTTGAAAGGTTTTGAACAATTGCAGTATTAACTTCTGTCTCTGGAAGCTTTAAAGCAAAAGAAAACTCATTGGAGATGTCGTCTAACATCTTTTGGAAAATCTCTTTTTCTACTTTGCCTTTGTCCTTGATATTGTGAAGCTGAGCTAGAGCGACAACACGCTCTTTAAGAACAACGTTCTTCTGCTGGCTTTTAAAGAACTTCACACGGTCTTTTTTACTCTCAAAGCTCTGCTCTTGAACAGGTTTAGAGAAAACACCTAGCATATTGCTCGCTTCATCCTTTGTAGCAACACATCTTAGTTGCTTTTTAGACGCTTGAACTGGAACCATCAGTCTTGTGTGATTGACAAAACTCTCAATAATGTAAAAATCGCTATCGGCAGCCTCAACAAAGTCAACTTTGAGAACTTTACCAAGGCCAAATTTTGGTGAGTAAACAGAATCACCAATGTTAAAATTTAACTCGTTTGGTTTAGGCATAAACTAATTCCTTTAGTAGTGGTCATAGAGAAAAAAACCGAATCTATAGATGATCGACCATAGACAAGGCGGCGTATAACGCCATACAAACTTCATTATACCACAAGGTTTAGTCTAAGCCTAATTCTCAGCAATTTCGATGGCCTAAAGCCCCTGTTAATCGCGTCTTTTTTACTCTGCTATATAATTTAACTCTGGGCCCATTGGCACAATACCAGAAGGATTAATAGTTCGATGAGAATAAAAGTAATGTCTTTTAATGTGATCAAGATTTGTTGTTAGTCTAAACGCGTCAATTTGGTAAAGCCGCTTCAGATAAGAGTTTAGATTTGGAAAATCCTTAATCATACGCATATTACACTTAAAATGGGTGAAGTAGACCGCATCAAAACGAATAAGTGTTGTAAAGAATCTTATATCCGCTTCAGTTAATTGGTCACCGACCAAGTACTCTTTAGCTTCAAGTCTCTTCTCTTGCCTATCAAGTGAATCAAATAGCTTTTTAAAGTTCTTCTCGTAAGGTTCTTGGGCGCGTGCAAAGCCTGTTTTGTAGACGCCATTATTGATATTGTTGTAGATATCATCATTCACTTCATCGATCTCTTCTCTTAGGTTTTCTGGATAAAAATCCTGATCATTTTTAGAAAAGCTCGTGATCTCATTAAAAATTCTGATTATCTCTGAGGACTCGTTATTCACTATTGATTTAGTTTTAGTATCAAATAGCACTGGCACAGTGACCTTACCCGTGAATTTTGGATCGGCCTTAACATACAAGTCCCTCAGAAACGAAAGTTCATAAACTTTATCTCCAGTAGATCCTTTAAAGCTTTTTTGAAATGACCATCCATCATCGAGCATGTCTGGGGAGACGACTGAATAATCTATGAAGTCTTCAAGACCTTTTAAGGCCCTCATGATTAATGTTCTATGTGCCCACGGACAAGCATAAGAGACATACAAATGATATCTTCCCGACTCTACCTCATATTCCTCCCCTAAGGAGTCATGAAACTTTTGTACTTGTCTGTGGTACTCGTTATCTTTTGTTTTCGGATTTACATCCTCAACCTTCCATTTTCCTTCAACCAACATTCCCATTAAGTGTTTCCTCTTTATTTACTCTGCAAGTACTTCTGCACCTGGGCTCAACTCTCCAACACTTAGATTATCCACAACACCTCTTACACCTAATACATTATTGGCATTTTGAATCGCTGCTTCCCGTGCGCTTTCGTTCTCTACAGAGCCATCAAGTTTCACTACCCCGTCAGAGGCCGAGACATCAATATCATAAGAGAATACGCGTGTGTCATAATAGTTCGCTTTATCTACAATTGAGGCCAATTCCTCATCCGAGTATTTTATACTAGAGGGAGTGATTTTAAAAATAAGTGTCCTATCCATGCTCGGAACAACTGTAAGGTCTGTGATACGAGTATCCTTAATACCAGAAACAGACTTGGCCACATTCTCAACAACTTCGGCCTCAGTCTCACTTCCAACATGTCCTCGGACAATTGCCACATCACCATCGACATCGGACTCTAGTAGCCTCTCATCAATTAAGACGATATTACTCAGTGCAAACTCTACGTCGGCCTCTTTTTCTGCTTCACTACGATTTGTAGTCGGAACAACTTTCACTAAAGACTCAACATAGTTAATTCCCTTAACCTGTTTGATTGCCTGTTCAGCGGCCAGTTTCTCCTGTTGCGAATTAACATCACCCCTGAGTCTCACTCTTCCATAATCATCAGTTGAGACTGTCAATTGTTCAACTTCAGCAACCTCGTCACGATACAAGGCCTGTGCTAGATTTTGAGCAAGTTCCTTGGAGTCTATACTCACACTTGCAAGTGTGGTTTTATCAATTACACCCTGTGCCCCATTAACCGCTTTAGCAATTTGAATAAGACGCTCTTTTTGCCAAAGATTATCCACATAACCATTAAGCGTTATGTAGCCATCTAGAAAGCTAGGTTGCACAGAGACATTCTCAAACCTCTCATCGTTTGAAATTTCATCGTTAAAAATTTTTTTGATATTGAACTGAGCTCCAACTTGGGCATATACCCAGGCCCATGATAGGACAAAGACTAAAACATACTTACTCATAGCGCTCTCCTTTGCGCGTGGCGAGTTATGTGACTAATGGATAATTCTCTTTATAGAATTAAATGTTTCCTTCAAATCATTTGTCGCCATCTCGATTCCGCCCTTGGCCTCTTCCACTGCCAAGTCTTTTTTCAAACCATATTCGCGGATTTTGTTTTTTGTATTCACTACCTTGTCCTGCGCTTGGCGAATCATTTCTTTGGCCTTTTGTTCAAAGCCCGATGACTCGTCATTCACTTTATCATTTAGTTTGTCTGAAATTTCACGCAAGTCTTTGGCCATCAAATCGACTCGATTTTCCATGGAACGTAAGTAGTCTTCTGTATTCATTGATCCCCCCCTAGTCCTTATTATGAAGCTTAAGACGATGTGGGTAAAATAGGGACAGCCGATTATTGATATTGAAAATTTCGATACTGGAGCAGTTATAGACAATTCTTATACGTGATCCAAAATAGTATTTGGACCACGAATATAAAAGTGTTTTAGGATTATAATTTTTTAGCAAGTGTCATCATACTCAATTGAGTATCTGAAGTTAGCTCACCCTTTGCGTTAAATGTTTTAATATTCCAAAGTTGAGTAGTTCTTCCCATATGAATTGGACGAGCCTCGCCTCTTACTCTACCATTTCTTACGGCCTTGACATGATTTGTATTAATATTGAGCCCAACAGCATGAGACTTCTCAGGATCAAGGGTCAGATTTGCGCCTAAACTTCCAAGGCTCTCCGCAAGCACACAATTTGCTCCTCCATGTAGGATTCCAAAAGGTTGATGAGTTCTATGATCAACTGGCATTGAGCCAATTAATACATCATCTTTAATCTCATCAATTGTGATATCAAGATGTTCAAGCATTGTGTTCTTGCTCATCTTATTAATTTCTTCTAAGTCGTATTTTTTAAACCAAATCATTTCAAT
>JAGSHJ010000031.1 GCA_023954595.1 Bacteriovoracaceae bacterium
TGAAGCAATTGAGTCAGCACTAGTGCCAGTTGTCTCAGTCTCTTCAGGCATAACCTGTTCTGTATTTGTCTCCATTGATACATTTGAGAAAGAGCAAACAATTACATTTTGTCCCGGATTATCCTCTGTTGTCTCAACACCTTGAGGCAGATTTAAATCCTTCACTTCCAGTTGTTCATTAACATCAAGCTCGCTGATATCAACTTCTAGTTCTTCCGGCAGATCTTTGAATTTTCCTTTTAGAGAAATAAACTTTTTTGTCTGAGTGGTCACACCACCTTGCTTTTGTCCCTTTGCCTCGCCTTTCACAGTGATAGGAACTTCTACTTTCATTTCTTCATCACCTGATACGGCGTGAAGGCTTACATGAAGCGGAAATTGTTTAACAGGATCTCTTTGAACTTCGTCTACACTTGCACGCATAGTCTGTCCGTCAATTTTCACTTTAAAGTGTTTACCTTTTCGCCAGCTTTGAACATGTCTCATCGGAGCATTAATAAATATGGACTTGGACTCTACCTTTTTTCCATAGATAGCAGCAGGGATTTTGTTTTTCCCTCTCGCCTCTCTAATTTCTTTTGGTGTTAGAGATGTGTCTCTTTCGACAACGTTAATAGTATCCATGAGTACCTCCTTATTATTTTTTAATTATAACAAGGATAAGAGACAAAAAAACTGAACTTGGGCCGGATTGGGCTTAGCCTAATTAGAAAAAGCTTAGACAGTAGCTATTTTGGAAATACTTGGAGAAAACTCTTCCTAACATTGATGGCAACAGAGAGTTTTTCAAGATTCATATAAAGACCTACAAGATAAATACCTAGGAACATAAAGTCTTTTTCTAGAGAAACTTCATGATCCATAAAGAATTTAAAAAGCTCATAGAAAGACTCTTTAAAGTGCTCGAGCTCAAAAACAACTTTATCCTGATCGCCAGGACCAAAGTGTTTTTTAAATAGCTCTTTGAGTTGTGCATCTTCTTGTTGGGTTAAATTTTTACTAAGCCCGATTCTTTTGAGACCTATATCAAAGAGTTCGTCATCATTGTGATAAAAACCACGATAGAGATCTAATAGGCCTTGTCTGAAGTCTTCTCTTAATTTAAACCACACATTACTTGGACTATATAAAAGAGGTCCATTTATCCATTCAAAGTGCTTTGCACGAAGATCAAGATTAAGGCCTTCAGGATTATTTAACTGTGAGAAATATAATTGGAGTACAATCTCTCCAACCCTCTCCTTTTGAGCGTCACTTAGAAGATCATAATTATTATTCACACTCTCCCGTGTCAAAGAGATGTCTTGGATGTTTAACTCTTCTAAGGTTTTAAAAGAATCCTCATCAAGGTGTTTTTTACCCATTCGTGCAGCAAGGGGCCCGATCTCTTTGAGAGCCCCTTTCCAGTCCATAGATTTCATCGCCAAGGTTGGGATGTGCGTTAGGACTTCTTTTAAAAATTTAGGCAAAAATGCCGTTGATAAACTTTTCACAAGTTAAATCCTAAGTCATCCTTGTGCTATTGTCTAATGAGTCAGGCATTTGTTAAGCTCAAGATCAACGATGGACGGATTATGAAAACGATTGCAATTGCTGGTGCCTCAGGGTTTGTGGGCAAACAAATAATAAAGTTATTATTGGAGAGAACGGACTACAATATCCGTGCATTGTCTCGTAGTGACAAAGATTCCGACAATGAACGCTTGCAATGGTTTAAGGCCGATCTTTTTTCAGTTCTAGATATTGAAAAAGGAGTACAAGGTGCAGATGTTGCAATCTATCTAGTTCACAGTATGCAGCCTTCAGCGCATCTTGATCAGGCCAATTTTGCAAATTACGATCTAATCCTTGCAGATAACTTTGGAAGGGCCTGTGCGAAAAATAATATCAAGCAATCCCTTTATCTAGGTGGGCTAATTCCAAAACGAGGAAATTTATCACTGCATCTTGCAAGCCGCTTGGAGGTTGAAGAAGTACTATTTGAGTACATGCCCAACTCCACTGTATTTAGAGCGGCCATGGTGCTAGTAAAAGAAGGTTCATCTTTTCATATCCTTCTAAACTTGGTTAAACGCTTACCTGTGATGATTTGCCCTAGATGGACTAAAAGACCAACATCACCGATTCATGTGGATAAAGTAGCACAAGCATTCTGTGCAGCGATTGATGTTCCAAAATATTACGGAAAAGTGTATGACCTTTGCTCCTCTAATCAGATCTCTTATTTAGAGCTTCTTCAAAATGCTGCAAAGTTCTTAGGCCTTGAACGTAGATTTATTAAACTAGATGTAAATTTCATACGTTTATCTAAACTATGGGTGTCCACAATATCAGGTGCTCCTAAAAGACTAGTGTATCCACTTGTTAATTCTCTGAAAAATGAAATGACACCTGCGCCAGATAAAATTTTTCAATCTCCCGACTTTGAATATGAAACGGTAGAGCAAGCATTAAAAAAAGCAATCTCTGAAAGCAGTCAGCACCGTTATAAATTTAAAACACGCACAGTTGAGAGAAAAACAGTGCGATCAGTTCAAAGGTGCATGCTTCCTTCTACGATGAACGCAAAAGATGTCGCCCAAGAATACCTAGCTTGGTTACCTATAGCACTAAGGCCATTTATATATGTGACCGTCAATGATCACTTTGCACACTTTTCCCTATTCATGAGAAAAGTTAGGCTTTTAAGTATTAAGTGGTCTCCAGAAAGAAGCGAAGATACTCGTCAGATCTTTTATATTAAAGGTGGTCTGTTGGCTGCCCCACAAGATCGAGGAAGATTGGAGTTCAGAGAAGTATTAAATAAAAGATATATGCTTGCAGCAATACATGATTTTTATCCATCTCTACCTTGGTATTTTTATATTTTTAGCCAAGCACTTGTTCATATAATTGTTATGAAACTATTTGGTCGACACTTAAGACTAATATCTGAAGGAAAGAGACAATGGCTCCAAAAGTCTTAGTTATTGGTGCCAGCGGATTCGTAGGCCAAAACTTAATTCATGAACTTGAGCTTCACCACATCTCTGTGCGTGCCACCTCAAGACATCCTGAGCAAATATTCTCTAATGCTGAATCGACAATCACAGCTCACCTAGACTTAGATTCCCCCTCATCAATTGAGAGTAATCTCGAGGGCATAGAAGTTATTTATTATCTGGCCCACGCCATGAGTAGCACAGAGAGCTCCTTCAAAGAGCGAGAGAAAACTCATGCCCACAATCTGGCCAAGCATTTAGACAGCACACATAGGCTTATTTATTTGGGTGGGATATCAGCTGAAGAGAATCTCAGCCAACATCTCCAAAGTAGAAAAGACGTAGGTGAGATATTTAGAAAGTCCAAAGCACGAACAATTGAATTTCAAGCAAGTATTGTCATTGGACGAGGATCCGCTTCTTTTGAAATGATTCGGGCCCTTGTATACCGTCTGCCTTTTATCGTAACTGCAGACTGGGCAAACGCTCCATGCCAACCAATAGCAATAAAAGATGTTGTAAGCTACTTGGTTGCAGCACGAGAGATGAAATCTAGAAAAAAACACCTTCGTTTTGAAATAGCAGGCCCAGATGTATTGAGTTACAAAGAGCTTTTAATAGAGTTTGCAAGACATGAGAATTTATTTAGGCCTGAGATTAAGATAAACAAGCTTCCAAAGCCTCTGGCCAAAGAAGTCATGAAGATAGTTATCCCTGAGTACTATGATGTGGGAAGTAAATTACTAAATAGTATTGAAATAGCTACCATTGCCCAAGATCAAGAAGCACTGGAGAAATTTGATTTCACTCCTATGGCCTTCTCTGAGGCGTTAACACTTGCTCGAGATGAATCATTAGAGGAGCTAAACCCACTTCACATTTTAAATAAGCTCAAGGCCCACCCAGAACTACCTAAATTTTTGATAGGTCAGACATTGCAGACAACTATTTTTTATAAGGATCTTAAACAATTTGAGACTTTTGCCGAAAGAGTTAGATCGCTTTTGCCAAAAAAGTTCATTAAGCACTTTGGCAGTGAGATCTTTCTAAAAGTACCTATGGTTGGACAAATCAAATTGATGAACAATAAAGAGCAGAAATACTTACTTATGGCCTACAAACCAAAATTCTTCTTTCAAACAACAGGCCTTGTTCTGTTTGAAAAGATCTATAAACAATTTAAAAATTAACGCATATGAATCTATGGCAGTTTGCTAGAAAGCATAAAGATATTGTATTTTTTGGTTTTGCCACAACTTTCTTCGTAGGAATTGGTCAAACATTCCTAGTTGCTCAATTCTCGCCATTTATTCAACAAAGCCTGCAAATCTCAAGAACTGACATAAGCTTTGTCTATTCTTTGGCAACATTCATTGCTAGCTTTAACCTCACTTATATTGGCTCTCTTCTAGATCGAACAAGTCTATTAAAGTATTTCTTTATGGTGGCCACACTCATTGCCGCAGGCCTTTTAACTCTTTCACAGGCCACAAATATTTTTGCACTGTTTGCTGGCTTCTATCTTCTTAGAGGATTTGGGCAGGTGCCACTAGGACTTATGGCCACAACTGTGTCGGCCAGATGGTTTGGCAAACACAGAGGAAAACTTCTAACCCTTATTGGATTTGGACGCTCCCTCAGTGAAGGAGTGCTGCCGTGGTTGTCGATCTTTTTCATAGAGGCCTTCGGATGGAGAAATTCTCTTATTGGAATCATGGCCATCTTTTTATTCATCATGGTTCCAGTGGCCTTGATCTTTATTCCCAAAATACCGAAAGCTCCCGTATATAGTGAAAATGCAACTCGTCCAGATAAAGAACAAGCAGTCTGGGGTTGGAGGAAAGCTCTAGATCACAAATGGCCTATGCTTTTGATGGCAAACAATGCTCTAATCCCCTTCATTCTCACAGCTTTATTTTTCCAACAAGACTCTCTTGCTGAATTTAAAGGTTGGAGCATGAGAACCATGGCCCAATCATTTGTGGCCTTTTCAGCTGTTCACATCGCTGGAAATATATTTTGGGGACCTCTAGTTGATAGAGTTACTGCTAAAAAAGTTCTACCATTCACTCTCGTACCGTTTCTTCTTGGACTATTGAGCTTAAATTTTATTGAGCAGTCCTGGGGAGGCTTTGTCTATATGGGCCTAGTAGGTCTAAGTGTTGGAGTATCTGGAATTGTTAGAAATGCCTTTTGGGCAGAGGTTTATGGAATTCTTGTTCTTGGAAAAATGAAGGGCATGGATTCAAATGTTATAGTTGTTGGGACTTCGCTTGCACCAATCTTCTACGCGAAACTCCTAGACTTTGGCCTAGGAGTGCAAGACATCTTAAATATCTTTATTATTCTTGTGGTTCTTGGAATTATAAATCACTTCTTTATCGCGAGGCACTACAACCGTTAGAGGTCATAAAGGTGCAAGATCCCACAAAAACTTCCCTGGTCTTCCACTAGAAGGGCCGTGATTTTTCGCTGTTGCATTAGATCATCAGCAGTAAGAATCTTTTCTTCACAATCGATTGTAAGCGGACTTGCAGTATAGAAGTCTTTGGCACAAAGATCTAAGGCCTTGCCTTTTTCACTCTGTAATGCACGACGAATATCACCATCAGTGATAACACCTTCTATTTTCTCTCCATTTAAAAGAACACCAAGTCCTAGGAAGCCATTACTTATAACAGAGATGACTTCATCGAATTTCATATTAGGTGATAAGATTGGAAGCTTATCTTTTCTCATGACATCTTTAACTTTAACCAATAACTTTCGCCCAAGTCTTCCACCTGGGTGAAATCTTGCAAAGTTTTCTTCTTTAAAGTCTCTAGCGTTCATAAGTGCCACAGCTAGAGCATCACCCATGGCCATGGTAACAGTAGTTGAAGTTGTAGGGGCCAATGCCAATGGACACGCCTCTTTAGGAACTCCGATATCAAGAAAGAAATCGCAATGCTTGGCAAGAGTTGAGTCACTCTTTCCAGTCATGGCGACCGTTGAATTTTTATTGTCTTTAAAAAAGCTCAGAAGACGAATAATCTCCTCTGTCTCACCAGAATTACTAATGGCAACAATTACATCATCAGGTGCAATCATTCCAAGATCCCCGTGATAGGCCTCTCCAGGATGCATAAAAAATGCTGGAGTTCCGGTGGAAGCAAGAGTTGCGGCAATCTTTTTACCAACTAACCCTGACTTTCCCATGCCTGTGATCACGACCTTGGACTTACTGTTTAAGATAAGTTCAATCACTTGATCAAACTCGCCATTAATCCTGTCGGCCATGGCCTGAAGGCCTTCAATTTCTATTTGAATTACTTTTTTTGCGTCTTCTTGATATGTCATGAGAGCATTTTATAGTGAAATGCCTTTCTTTGACAGCCTAAATCATCTGAGCAATTTACTCAGTCCTCTCTACCTTTGACTAGCATAAGCGAACTCGCTTGCTTGGCCACAATCTGTACGATTCCCTCGTTAATTGCTATTGCGGACTCAAATTTGGAATACTGCTCTCCATCTACCTCTATAAGGCCATCTAGAAGTGTTACTCCCTCTTTTGGGCTAACACGAATTTCTTTTTTGTCCCCTGCACTTAAATTTAAAAGCTCGGCCTTAAAATCAGCATGTGCATATAGTGCATGTGCACCAGCAGTGTTGAATAATCCAGACTTTTTAGCTAAATCCAAATTTCGATTAAAGCCTTCATCAAAGCGCAGACAATCAAGAGCTTTATTAATATGAAGCTCGCGAGGTTTGCCATCATCTCCTACTCTATTCCAATCCCATACTCTATAGGTTACCCCAGAGCTTTGTTGTGCTTCCGCAAGAGTGACGCCCTTACCTATTGCGTGAACTGCGCCTGCAGGAACTGCGAAGAAGTCTCCAGGGGAAACTTCATAGAAGTTTAAAAATCGATCCACAGCAAGACCAGACTCAACTGCAGTCTTAAATTCTTTTCTGGTCACGCCTTTTTTAAATCCTAAATAAATGCCAGCACCCGGTTCTGCATCAAGGATGAGCCAACACTCAGTTTTACCTAGTTCGTTCTCATGCTCTTTGGCATATTCATCTGCAGGGTGAACCTGAACTGATAGGTTATCATTGGTGTCTATGTATTTTAGAAGATAGCTCAGATTAACAAGCTCATTTAAATCGGTTTTATTGACAGCGACCTTGGATGGAGATTTTGGGTGAGTAGATATCTCCCACGTCTCTCCCAGAGCATCGCTTGTTTCAATATTTTTAATGTTTTTTAATTTATCTCCGCCCCAGATTTTAAATATCAAGGCCGGCTCAAGTTTTAATAAAAGCTTCATCATAATATTTTATTTCAAATTTCTAAAAGGATAAATTCGCTTAGTGTTACATTAGTGTTGTAACATATTTCTCTCTTGGCTCGCACCTAAATAAATATTACACTAATCAGATAGTAAAAACTAATGAATGGGGATGACGTGGATAAAATTTTAGTACTCGATGGCGCTATGGGCACCATGATTCAAAAGTACAACCTTAGCGAAGAAGATTATCGCGGTGAAAGGTTCAAAGACTACCCAAGCCCCCTCAAAGGTAACAATGACCTCCTAAGCATCACAAAACCATCAGTGATCAAAGAGATCCACCAAAAGTATCTTAAGGCCGGTGCTGACATAATTGAAACCAACACATTCAGTGCTACAAGTGTTGCCATGGCCGATTATGACATGGAAGATTTGGTCTATGAGCTAAACTTTGAATCAGCAAGGCTTGCCAGAGAAGCTGCTGACGAATACACAAAACTTACTCCCAATCAGCCACGTTTTGTCGCAGGCTCCATAGGCCCTACAAATAAAACAGCTTCATTATCTCCAGATGTTAATAATCCAGGCTATAGAGCAATTACTTTTGATGAGCTAGTTCTAACATATAAAGAACAGATCAAGGCCTTGGATGATGGAGGGGTTGATTTTCTCCTGGTGGAGACAGTCTTTGACACTCTTAATGCAAAGGCCGCACTATTTGCCATTCAAAGCTATTATGAAGAGATCGGTAAAAAACAAATTCCAGTTATGATCAGTGGAACAATTACTGACCAGTCAGGAAGAACTCTATCAGGGCAAACAATTGAGGCCTTCCTTTATTCAGTTTCCCACTTCCCTCTAATGAGTATTGGTATCAACTGTGCTTTGGGCGCAGATCTTATGAGGCCATACATTAAAACTCTATCAGAGAAAGCTCCATTCAAAGTAAGTATGTATCCAAATGCAGGACTTCCAAATGAATTTGGAGAATACGATCAAACTCCTAAGGAGATGGCAGATATTCTTGAAGAGTATCTTGCTGATGGACACATCAATATTGTTGGCGGTTGTTGTGGGACAACAGATAAACATATTGAAGAGATTGCCAAAAGGGCCAAAAACTATAAACCACACATCACACCACAGCTTCCAAGACAACCACGATATAGTGGACTAGAGCCTCTTACAATTTTTGAAGGAAGTAATTTCATCAATATTGGTGAGAGAACAAATATTGCAGGTTCTCTAAAATTTAGAAAATTAATAAAAGAAGAAAAGTACGAAGAAGCGATTGAAGTAGCTAAAAGCCAAGTTGAAAACGGTGCCCAGGTTCTTGATGTCAATATGGACGATGGGATGATCGATGGACTTAGTGCGATGACAACCTTTTTAAACCTAATTGCATCAGAGCCTGATATCGCAAGAATTCCAGTCATGATTGACTCCTCTAAGTGGGAGATTATTGAAGCTGGACTAAAATGCGTACAGGGTAAAAGTATCGTTAATTCACTCTCCCTTAAAGAGGGAGAAGAAGAATTCCTAGAGAGGGCCGCCAAGGTAAAAATGTATGGCGGAGCAATTGTTGTCATGGCATTTGACGAGAAGGGACAGGCCGATACATACGAGCGACGAGTTGAAATTTGTAAAAGAGCATATGATCTTCTTGTAGAGGAAATAAACTTTCCACCAGAAGACATCATTTTTGATCCAAACATATTGGCCATCGCAACAGGCATTGAAGAACATGACAACTATGGAGTTGATTTCATAAACGCCACACGATGGATTAAAGAGAACCTCCCCTACGCCAAAGTAAGTGGTGGAGTAAGTAACCTTTCATTTTCATTCAGAGGGAATAATGCCGTAAGAGAGGCGATTCACAGTGTGTTTCTATTTCATGCAATTAAGGCCGGAATGGATATGGGCATTGTTAATCCTGGCATGATTGAAGTTTATGATGAAATTCCAAATGAGCTCAGAGAGCTTGTTGAAGATGTTGTTTTAAATAGAAACAAAGAAGCAACTGAGAAGTTGGTTGATTTTGCAGAGAATTTTAAAGGCGAGAAGAAAGAGAGAAAGCGTGATCTTGAATGGAGAAATGCTCCAGTAAAAGAGCGTATTGCTCATGCACTAGTCAAAGGAATTCCAGAATTTATTGAGGCCGATGCAGAAGAAGCAAGAAAAGAGCTCGCTCGTCCTATTGAAGTAATCGAAGGCCCATTGATGGATGGCATGAATGTCGTGGGTGAGCTTTTTGGCGAAGGTAAGATGTTTCTACCTCAAGTCGTGAAGTCTGCCCGAGTTATGAAAAAAGCTGTCGCCTATCTTCAGCCTTATATTGAAGATGAAAAAGATGGTTCATCTCGCTCTAAGGGTAAAATCCTCATGGCAACAGTCAAAGGTGATGTCCACGACATTGGTAAAAACATTGTCTCTGTAGTTTTGGCCTGTAATAACTTTGAAGTTATTGATATGGGTGTCATGGTTCCTGCGGAAAAGATCCTCAAACTCGCTCAAGAAGAAAACGTGGATATCATAGGACTATCAGGACTCATTACTCCAAGCTTGGATGAAATGGTCAATGTCGCTCAAGAGATGGAGCGATTAGACTTTGAGGTTCCCCTACTCATCGGTGGAGCCACAACTTCAAGAGTTCATACTGCTGTAAAAATTGATCAGCATTATTCAGGGACTGTTCTTCATGTGGCGGATGCTTCTAAGAGTGTCCCGGTTGCTCAAATGGTTTTAACCAACTCGGACAAGCTCAAGCAAGACACCAAAGCACAATATGAAAAAATGCGAGAAGCGCACAAAAATAAAAATCAAAGATATGAACTAACCTCACTTGAAGCTGCAAGACAAAACAAAGAGAAGATTGAGTGGGAATCCCACACGCCGCCAAAACCAAATTTTACAGGTGTAAAATTAATCGATGATATCTCGCTCACAACTTTAAGAGAGTACATTGATTGGACACCATTTTTTAATACATGGAGGCTCAGAGGTGCTTACCCACAAATTCTTGAAGATGAGAAATATGGAGAAGAGGCCAAAAAGCTCTTTGCAGACGCCCAGATGTATCTTGATGAGATGATCAACTCAGGTGTGGTTATTAATAAAGCAAAGCTTGCTTTCTTTGCGGCAAATAGCATCGGCGAAGACATTGAAATCTATGAGGATGAGACGAAAGAGAAAGTTCTTATGACTCTTTCAATGCTTAGAAATCAAAGAGACATGCAAAAGAGTCCAAACCGTTGTCTTGCCGACTACATAGCACCAAAAGAAAGTGGCGTTATCGACTACATGGGTGCCTTCATTGTAACAGCAGGACATGGAGTTGAAGATCTTTGTGAAAAGTATAAAAAAGACAATGATGACTACGCCGTCATTATGATCAAGGCACTGGCGGACAGGTTGGCAGAGGCCTATGCGGAATATGCGCACAAACTTGTAAGACAAGACTTTTGGGGCTACAGCAAAGATGAAGGCCTTACCAATGAAGATCTTATCAAAGAGAAATATCAAGGTATCAGACCTGCCCCAGGGTATGCGGCCTGCCCTGATCACACAGAAAAAATTAAACTTTTTGAACTTCTTAAAGCATCAGATATTGGAGTGGAGCTAACTGAATCATGTGCCATGAACCCTGCTGCAAGTGTAAGCGGCTGGTATATATCTCATCCAGACTCAAGATACTTCAATGTAGGCTACATTGGTGAAGATCAATTAGAAGATTACGCAAAAAGAAAAAATATGACTATAGAGCAGGCCCGTAAATGGCTATCCCCTCTATTAGAGATGTAGGCCCCATTAAATTTTAAGGAAAATGTGAATGACAAAAATTGTAGATCACCTAAAAGCGTCAGATGAGACATTATTCTCTTTTGAGATTTTGCCACCAATTAAAGGCCATGGAATACAAAAACTATTTAACCAGGTTGAACCTTTAATGGAGTTCAGACCCAAATTCATTGATGTTACTTATCACCGTGAAGAGTACGTCTATAAAAAGAAGCAAAATGGACTTTTAGAAAAAGTATCTCTTAGAAAGCGTCCAGGAACTGTAGGTATCTGTGCTGCCCTCATGAATAAGTTTCAAGTTGATCCTGTGCCTCACCTAATCTGTGGCGGGTTCTCCAAAGAAGAAACTGAATCAGCACTTATGGATTGTCATTTTTTAGGAATAGACAATGTATTAGCACTCAGAGGCGATGCAATTAAATCTGAACAACGATTTGTTCCAACAGAAGGCGGACATGCCTATGCGAGTGAGCTCGTTAAGCAAATATCTGATATGAACAAAGGCCAATATCTTTATCAAGAAGATGAGGGTGCGGAATCCACAAACTTCTGCACCGGTGTTGCCGGTTATCCAGAAAAACACTTTGAGGCCCCTAATTTTAATACAGATCTAAAACACCTTAAAAGAAAGGTTGATTTGGGTGCGGAATTTATCGTGACTCAGATGTTTTTTGATAATGATAAGTTCTTTGATTTTGTCGACCGTTGCCGTGCAGCCGATATCCATGTTCCAATCATCCCTGGTCTGAAACCACTGACAACCCTACGACAACTGAGTATTTTACCTAGTATTTTCTTTATTGATCTGCCAGATGAGCTCGTTCAAGCGGTAGAAGCGTGTAAAACCAATGAAGATGTGCGAAAAGTAGGCATAGAATGGTCTATAAATCAGTGTAAAGAACTCAAAAAAAGGAATGTTCCTTGCTTGCACTTCTACTCTATGGGAAAATCCGACAATATTAAAACCATAGCAAGTGAGATTTTTTAATGCTTCCATATGATAAGTCACTACTTATTATTCCGACATACAATGAAATTGATAATATCCAGAGAATGCTGGATACCATAGATGAGCTTTATCCAGATTTAAATATTCTGATTCTAGACGATGGCTCACCAGATGGAACTGCAGATGTTGTTAAAAAGAAACAGGCCAGTAAACCAAATCTCCACCTGATTGAAAGACAAGCAAAGCTTGGCCTTGGTACTGCATATATCACTGGCTTTAAATATGCTCTAGAGAGAGACTTCCAATTTGTTTTTGAAATGGATTGTGATTTTAGTCATGACCCAGCTGATATTCAAAGACTTCTTGAAGCTGCTCAAACAAACGACTTAGTTATTGGTTCTCGCTATATTGATGGAATCAGAATCATCAACTGGCCAATGAGAAGACTTCTATTGTCCTACTTTGCTGGAGTCTACACGAGATGGATCACAGGACTTAAGGTACTTGATGCAACTGGTGGATTTAAGTGTTTTACAAGATCTGCTCTTGAATCTCTTAATCTTGATAAGGTTTTCAGTAACGGATACTCATTTCAAATTGAGCTAAACTACAAGGTTTGGTCCAAAGGATTGAAAGTTAAAGAAGTGCCAATCGTATTTACTGAAAGACGTGACGGACAATCAAAAATGTCAGGTGGCATTGTATATGAAGCAGTCTTTGCAGTTATAAGTCTTAGAGTTAGAAAGATACTAGGGATTCTACATTAATATGCTCGCCGATATCATCCAATGGGATAAAAATTTATTTCTAGAACTAAATGCGCTCCATAGCCCTTGGCTCGATCCAGTAATGGATTGGATCTCACATAGTATGATTCCAGCTTTTATAATTCTTGGATTCACTCTATTTTTTGGCTACAAGCTCTTTCAAAAAAAAGCATTCATACTCATATTCTTTACATTTTTGAGTATTGGCATAACAGACTCTGTTTCCAGTAGAATTTTAAAGCCTGGCTTTGAAAGGCTAAGGCCTTGTCATAACCCGGAATTTATAGATAAGTTTCACACTGTTGGACAGTGCTGGGGTGGGAAGTTTGGCTTTGTCTCTTCTCATGCTGCAAATACTTTTGGTATCGCTATATTTTTGTGGTTGGTGTTTAGAAGAAAGTACAACTTCTTTGGAGTACTTATTCCCTATGCTGCATTAGTGAGCTACACAAGAATCTATTTGGCAAAACACTACCCACTAGATTTAGTAGGTGGAGCTATCTTAGGTGCTTTAAGTGCAGCTCTTTTGTTTTTTATTTGGAATCGTTGGGTCCTGAATCAAAAGTCCGTCCCATATCAACAATAATCCTATTGCCCTGAACACTAACAGAATCTAGTTTTAAGTTTCTAATAGTTCTAAGGGCAAGGCCTCTAATTGAAAAAATACCAAGCTTCGCTTTATAAAGATCAATTAATAACTTTTTGTTCTCTTGGTCATTTTTAATCTTACCACCAAAATAAAGCCATGAATTTATCCATGAATCGAGAAGCAGGCTTCCAGAGAAGGTTTGCTCCTTAAATACAACACGCATATTTCTACCCATCACAGGTATAGTGTTTGTTGACTCTGGGCAAAAGGCCGATTCAATATCTTTAACTAGTTCTGGATTTTCTTCTATTACTTGTTGCTTGAAAACTTTTGGAACAATAGGCCCAAGCTTAATTGACTTAACCGCCACATCCCCATTATTAATGAAGCCCTCAAGAACCGACATGTCTTTTACAACATCTCCTGTAATATCTGTCAGGTCACTAGAGATTTCCACTTTAGTAAAAATGTATTCTGCAGGTTCAATAAATAGCTTTAATTCATCCAAGTTGGAATAAAACTTTTTGTGAGTTGATTTGATATCAACACCACTGAACTCTAGGGTTCTAAAAACATTTAGAAAGCTGAAGTCAAAATTGATTTGAACTGTTGTATTAAGGTCATTTAGAACAAGGTTTTCTTCAAGATAGTTGAATTCTACTTCAATATTTCTGTGATCGATTTTAACCACATCCAAATCATAGCTTGCGTGCTGAGCAAATGCCTTGCCCTTTTTATCACTATAGTGACCAGTGATTTTATCTACTTTTACAAGTGGAAAGCTGGCCCATGCAGCTTGTACACACAGAAGTGCTGTAAGTGTAGTAAGTTTCACACTATCTCCTTTTCTTGCCACAACCGTGACAATCTTTCTTAACCTTGTCTCTTAACTCATTCACCTTGTCGTAGAAGAAGTTAACTGCTTTTTTTCCGCTTTCGCTCTCAACTAACCAAGCAAATTTCTTCACCCCAGGATAGTTGGCAATTAAATATTCAACAACTTGCCCGCCTTTTAAGACACGGCCAGATTCATCAAGAAGATGTATAGTTTGTTCACATTCTGACTTCTCGAGTTGTGGAAAACTCTCGTATATCCACGACTCTTGTAAAGGAGTCATCTGTATCTTTTCTTCTTTATCAATAAACTGAAGTGCCTGCTTAAAGCGAACGCACAAAGGGCATTGCTCATCA
>JAGSHJ010000286.1 GCA_023954595.1 Bacteriovoracaceae bacterium
ATGCGAAGCTAACGGTAGAAAAACTATCAGACCTTACGACATCCTAGCGTAATGCTTATAGGCCTGCTCTGCAGGCCTTTTTTTTTTGCTAAATATAGAACTCTATAAATCTATATAAAAGTCTCACGCCTGAGATGAACAAAACCCCTCGATAAAGCTTTTTGAAAACACTGTCATCCACTTTACGTAGAATACCAATGCCATAGTGTGTTCCCGCAATAGCAGCAAAGGCCATCAATAAGGTCATGGACGAGTAATCTTCAAACCTAAAATCTAAATATAGAAAAACCGGAATCTTTGATAGGTGAGAAATCATCTGCATAGTTGCTTTAGTGGCAACGATTTCTTCTTTCTCTAAATCCTTTCTTATGAAAAATGGAGCGATCAAAGGACCTACAGCACCTACTAGTATTGCCGCAATCCCTGTAAAGAAGCCAACAATAGTCCAACCCCAAGAATGAATTTCAAAGTGTGGCATTTTCTTAGGTTTAAAAACGGCATAGAAAATTAAAAGAGAAATAGCTAGATAGGGAAAGCTCTCGCTTACAACATCTTTGAGTAAGAATGCGCTAAGAGCTGCTCCAAATGGCATACCAATAGCGAAGAAGGTAAAGAATCTCCATCTGATATGCAGCTTTAAAAATAGAAGCCTTGTGGAGTTACTTATTAGTTGAACAAAACCGTGAACCGGAATGATCACATGCAAAGGCAAAAAGAATGTCATTACTGACAGTAGTAAAACACCACCGCCCATGCCAATGATTGCAGAGATGATAGAAGTTAAAAAGGTAACGATTGTAAGGATTATTAAAGTCATAACCATACAATATAGCGCTCAATGATGTTCTTTTCAGCACTTATTAATTGCCATGCCCAATAATAGTTGGCGAATTTAAAAGGGTTGTGAGCCACGTCAACCCGCGCTAAAATAGCTATACCAACCTAATTACAAATCCCTAACATTCACAAACTCCAACCACGGTAATCGTTATGGCACGCAAGTTTAGCTACAGACATTTAGGTAATCTTTGGAAAGACAGCTCTGGCTCACCGAACCTTGCAAGGGGTTCAAAGAAGGCATTCGTCAAAAAATCAATTGATGATGTTTGTCTTAAGGCCGACCTGAGTGAAACAACCTGGGACTACTCCTACAACCTATGCTTTGGGATGATAAGGCTTCTAAGAATGGGTTTATCCCACAGAGAGCTATGCTCCCATAGGGCCTTGGCACAAAAGCTTATGAGGCTTGGCAGAGACATAATGGAGTACGCTCAAAAAGATACAGACTTCTTTTTCTTAGGAGCATTTGTTGATTTGAAGATGTGTTCTAAGTGGAGAAACGTGGAGTTTTATAGATTCATAGTGGATGCCCTAGTAGGAATTAAGAAGTATTTGGCATTTTTCAGCAAGACCATTAAAGAGAAAATTCGTAAAGAATACATAAAGCTCTTCCCTCGTGATTATCAAGTATACTTTGGGCCAGACCTGGCCTTGACAGGATAAATTTATTTCTAGGCCTTTGTGACTCACTTTCCCTTTAAAAGCCGTGAAAAACACGGCAAAATAGAAGAAAATTAGAAACCTAGGGGGAATGAATGGGCAAATTTAGATCCGGTGTACTATACGGCGATGAAGTTTTAGAGCTGTATGACTACGCAAATAAAAATAACTTCGCGCTTCCAGCTGTAAACATTGTTGGAACCAACTCTGTTAACGGTGTTTTAGAAACAGCTAAAAATCTAAAGTCCCCAGTTATCATTCAATTATCAAATGGCGGAGCCGCATTCTACGCTGGTAAAGGTCTTGATAACACAGATCAAAAAGCTGCTGTGGCCGGAGCTGTATCTGCGGCACTTCACGTTCATGAGATGGCAAAGCTTTATGACGTTCCTGTTATCCTTCACACGGACCATGCTGCTAGAAAACTTCTTAAGTGGATTGATGGCCTTGTTGATGCTGGTGAAGCATTTTATGAAAAACATAACCAACCACTATTCAGCTCACACATGTTGGATTTGAGTGAAGAGCCTCTAGAAGAGAACATTGGCACTTGTGTAGAATATCTTCAGAGAATGAAAAAAATTGGAACTCATATTGAAATCGAACTAGGTGTGACAGGTGGAGAAGAAGATGGTGTTGATAACACAGACATCGATAGTTCAAAGCTCTACACTCAACCTGAAGAGGTGAGTTACGCTTATGAGAAACTGAACGAAGTATCCCCTTACTTTACTATTGCAGCTTCATTTGGAAATGTTCACGGAGTGTATAAGCCAGGTAATGTTAAGCTTACTCCTGTGATCTTAAAAAACTCTCAAGAGTTTATTGAGAAAAAACATTCAACTAAAAAGAACCCAGTTAACTTTGTATTTCATGGCGGTTCAGGATCTACTCAAGAAGAGATTCGTGAGGCAATTGATTATGGTGTAATCAAGATGAATATCGATACAGATATGCAGTGGGCATTCTGGACAGGTGTTAGAGACTATCATGACAAAAACCGTGAGTACCTAAAGGCACAAATTGGAAACCCTGAAGGGGACGATGTTCCTAATAAGAAATACTATGATCCAAGAAAATGGCTTAGGGCCGGTGAAGATAGCTTCATTGAGCGACTTACTCAGTCATTCAAAGATCTAAACTGTATTGAAAAAAACTAGAGACATATAGAGGGCCGCAAGGCCCTTTATTTTTATTAAGGGAAATTTAACCCTTCTATCATTTGGCCCCAGATTCATTAAAATAATAGAGATGAAATGGGCGCTACTTCTCACTATATTTACCATTAAAGCTTTTGCCGGATCAATTCAGTTAGGTTTTGGAAGTCTTACTCCTCACTTTGGGGATGGAGAAAAGAAAAACTATTGTAACCAATGGAACAATACCGGAATCATTGCAAACAAGACTTATTATCTGAGACTCACTGCCAAGCGTCTTGGCATGACTTATATGCGTGGAAATGACTCTATCTGCTCTGATATAGAAGGTCTTTTTGTGCATTATATTTTTATAGCAGACAAGTGGTGGGAGATGGGCATGACTGTTGGAGGCTATTCCTTCGAGATGAAGAACTGGAAAGAATATGCTGAGAAAACACCTTCTGGTGTGGCCTCTCCTACGCCTGTGCATACAAAATTTGGTAGTAAAGACATTGTGCCTGTTCTAGCACTTGATGTGGCAATTCACCTTATAAGAGGTGATCGGTGGTCGTTAAAGCTCAATAACCAGTTCACACCGATTATATGGAATCACTCTCTGGCATATGAATATCGTTTCTAGAAGATGAAGAAGGCGCTAAGGCCTATGGACTCTTTCTTTGTTCTTATGTTTGTATCGAGGCCTTCTGTTTTCCCTGTGACATCACTTTCAACTTGGGTGAAGTAGTTATTATAGACTTCGTAGTTTAAAAGAATGTACTTCCAAATTCTGATACCTAATCCAAAGCTTACTTGTTGTCCAAAGTATTGAAAGTCATCATTGCCTTTAGGTTCAATAGAGCTATTTAAATAACCGGTCCAAAGTTTGACGCGATCAAAGAAGTGAAATCCCATGTAGGTTCCAACTCCGCCACCTTTGAATAAGGTGTAGTTGTCATCAGTGATCGATTTTGAGTATTTAAAATTGCCAAGCTCAAAGCTCAGCCCTGCTAGAAAGTAGTTTCCAATGTATCCAACATTGAGTCCTGTAGATTCCCCGGAGATATTTCCCTTTTGATCCCCACGAGTAAAAGAGCCCCAGTACTTCTTGTAATTAGGCTCAACGTTAAAACGGGCCATGGCAGGCCCGCATATAAAAAGGGAAAAAATTAGAATAGTGGAGAGTTTAATATGTTTGTCCATATACTCTTTCAGTATACTCGTCCAGCTCAAGGATTTCATCTCTAAAGATGGCAACACGATAGTTTGCTTGTTCTTGGTTGAGCTTTGCCGGCTCTTTAGGCTCAAAAAGGTTCGCCTTGATTAGGATAGGAATATCTTCTTCGTCCAGAGGCTGCTCTAGGCGTAAAATAAATCCATTTTTCATAAGATAGTAGGCGGCTGCGTTCATTGGCTTTACTCCTTAAAGTCATAAAGATCCCTCATGGATCCCAAACACACTAAAATGATTTCATAAAATGTCGGGCTTTTCAAATAACTTTTTAAAAAGTACACGAGGCCATAATGACATCGCTATTTTGCCCCCATGGTGTCAAAAAGCATCATGTAAATTTGTTTATAAATGAGTTCTTTAGATCTAACTCTCTGAAATCATACACCGGAGTGTTTGGCACGCTTTGTGCTTTATATATCTGC
>JAGSHJ010000375.1 GCA_023954595.1 Bacteriovoracaceae bacterium
GCTATCTTCTCATCTCTTTTAGTCCAGTCTCCAAGTAAAAGCTTTATATTGTTGTCCTGGACAAGCTTAGAGAATCTATCAGTATTAAGAACAAGCTTCTCGTTAACTTTACAAGTCAGGCACCAGTCTGCTGTGAAATCAATAAATACCCATTCACCTTTTAATTCTTGCATTGCCTCTCTAGACCATGGGGACCAATCAAGTTTACTGTGCTTTGCAGAGTCCACCTTGTTGTCGTATTCATCCAGGCCTTTTGTTTGGATCATCGTTGCAGTTAGTGCAATAGGAACGAAGAAGAAGACAATGTTTAAGAAGATATTTTTTGAAATAGCACTTCTAAAAAAGAATGCAAAAAAGAGCATTACAAAAATCGTATTCACGTAAATACCCGCATAACCAAAGTCAATTTGTCCGCTCAAAATGTCGTAAAGCCAAACAAAGGTAAGCAGTAGTGTTAATCCTAGAAACTTTTTAAGCTTCTCCATCCATACTCCTGGACGAGGTAGGAATGAGACAAGCTTTGGAAAGATACCTGTTAAAATGAATGGCAAGGCCAATCCAATACCCACAAAAGTTAGGGTTAAGAAGATATTAAAATCACTTGTTGTGAATGCAAAAGTTAGTGCTGTTCCAAGAAATGGAGCAGAACATGGAGTTGAAAGTATTGTGGCAAGTACTCCATTTATAAAGTCGGCAGTGAATCCTTTTTTCATTTGAACATTTCCAAGCTTTGATCCGCCAGGAGTTACAAACTCAAATAATCCCATCATGTTAAGTGCCAAAATGAAAATTACGGCCATCATTATAAAAACAAATAGAGGCGACTGTAATTGAAAGCCCCAGCCGATCTGCTCTCCACTGGACTTTAGAGCAAGTACCACAGCTGCTAGAGCCCAAAAGGTGGAGAGAATACCCGCCGTGTAGGCAAGGTTATGTTTTAAGATTGCACTTTTTTTCTCATCAGAGTGAACGATTAGCCCAAAAAGCTTTAGGGAAATTACAGGAAGAACACAAGGCATTAGGTTTAGAATAAGACCACCTAATAGAGCAAATAATAAAATGTAGAAAATGTTTTTGTCTTGTGAGCGCTCATTTCCAAGTTCGCTTATAGGGGTAAGCCCTTTTATGAATTGGTTGTATGCTTTTTGCCCGCCAAGTGAGAATTGTTTGAATTCTTTTTCAACAATGAAAGCTTCTCCATTTGAGTATGGAGCAAAAAGAAATTTTGCTTTTATTGGTTCTCTAAACTTTCCATCCTCAGGTAGAGGGATCTCAGGATCCTCATAAATACCATCCCAATCAACTTTTGCGTGGCCATAGAGAGTCTTGTTTTCTTTATCGTAGAAAAGCTTTTCATGTTTAAAAGCAAGTGGAGGTGCAAGAAATGGTGTCAGGACGTTGAGTTCTTTATTTAAATCTGCAACGTTTACATCCTTAAGGGTGTATTGAAGTAATAGGGTGTTCTCTTCTTCAGCATTCGATAGAAAAATTTCAAGATCTTTTTGCTCGCGTGCCTTTGGAAGTTTGTTTAAGGCCTGGACAAGTTCTTTTTTGGAGACCTTTGGAGCTGAATTTGTTTGGCCAGAACCTTTTGAATCAACTTTTAGAGTTGTCTCGCCATCTCCTGGAATACATATGTCTTTACATACTAGCCACTTACCTTTGATTGTTATTGTTGAATTTGCAATCTTGTCTTTAGGTGCCTTATAAAAGAGGTGATAAAGCCCATCATAGCCGAAGGTTAAAATGTCCCCAGGTTCAACAAACATTTTTGGAACAGGCCATTCCAACTCATCTAGGTTTAAATCACCACTTTCATTTGAAAACTTAAGCTTTATGGCAAGACCTGCATCCCCCGGATTTTTCCAGTAGGTGTGCCACTTTTCATCATTCTCAAGAGATACACCAATAAAGCTCTCACCATTGTATTCAAAAGTTTGAGCACTCATTTTTACGTGACTTTCTTGAGCGAATATATTTAAGCTAAAAAGGGTGAGTAATAGTAATTGTTTTAACATGCGTGGCCTTTGTTATTTGTCTTTTTTGTATCTATAATGGGCGTATGAAAGATTATAGCACTACATTCCCTAGTAAGATTATATGTTTAACAGAAGAGTCCGTCGAGACTCTGTACCTGTTGGAAAAACAACATCTTATAAAAGGCGTTTCGGCATTTGTAAAAAGACCTGAAGCTGCACAAGCACTTCCAAAGGTCTCTTTTTTCACGAGCTCAAATATCAAAAAAATTAGAAACCATGACCCAGATCTGATTTTGGGTTTCTCTGATATACAAAAAGATATTGCAAAGGATCTAATAGGCGAGGGAATGAATGTATTCATCTCAAACCACAGGTCCATTGATGAAATACTTGGCTATGTCGCTCTATTATCTCGCATGGTGGATGCTAAAGAGAAGGGTGATGAGCTACTTTCCAAATTAACTGATAAAATTAATCAGGCCCAAGTGTTTGCTAAAACCCTTAAAAATAGGCCTAAGGTTTATTTTGAAGAATGGGATGACCCAATGATTTCTGCTATTCAGTGGGTGAGCGAGTTGATTGAACTTTGTGGCGGTATAGATATTAATAAGGAGATGTCTAAGGGAACTTTGGCAAAAGAGCGCTTTGTGGAGCCCTTGACAGTCATTGAAAAGAACCCAGATTTTATATTAGGGTGTTGGTGTGGAAAAAAAGTTAAAATTCAAAGCATAATTGATAGAGATGGCTTTGATAGAATTGAGGCCGTTAAAAATGGTGATGTCTATGAACTTGAACCGGAAATCTTTCTTCAACCGGGACCTGCACCAATTTTAGACGGAATTGATATACTTATGAAGATGTTTGCTAAGTGGGATGAGGAGAATGCATGAAACTTGTTTTAGCTTTATTTATTAGTCTAACTTCACTTAATGTCATGGCACAAAATAGCCATGATGAAATCATTCAACGCTTTTTAAAAGAGCGTGAGAAAATGATGAAAGATATAATGAAAGCATTCGACGATGATGAGTTCTTTCAAGATGACTTCTTTAAAGATGATATGTTTGAGGCACTAAAAAAGCATGGTCTCGGAGGCTTTAAAGGTTTCTCCGGTGCAGGAGATAATATTGAAGTTGAAGAAAAAATGGAAAGTGATGGAACCATTTCAGTAATTATCACTCCAAAAACAAAAGATAGTGAACTAAACATCGAAACAACTGAAAACGTTATTTCGATAAAGAGTGAAGTTAAGGTTAAAGAAGAGTCAACTCAGGGAGGCTCTTCATCACAGTCCATTTCGGTACGAAGTTTTAATCGCTCAATCGCTATTCCTCAAGGGTTTAAGGCCCAAGCTCCTAAGAAGCAGGGAGATAGCATTGTCATCACATTGGTTCCTGTGAAGAAAGATGTCTTTCAACCTCGTAAGGATGGAAAGGTTCCAGTTAAGAAGGCTCCGGGAGAGC
>JAGSHJ010000250.1 GCA_023954595.1 Bacteriovoracaceae bacterium
AGACTTACAATGGTTCTGAATTTCTGGGGACTGAGATTTAAGCTTATAAGGCAAATAGGTGTAATCATCTTTGCCAGCGTCATGAGTTGTATCAAAGAGGTTTTGAACGTTGTAGCTCATCAAAGTAACGGTTTTGGCAAATGCCCCATAAGACAGGATCAGACTCATTAACGTGATTAGCTTCATTTTTCTCTCCTTAAAAATTATGAAAAATAAAACCAAAATGAATGTGGAAATACAATTAAATAAAAATGACTGGGAATTTTTGAAACACTTGAATTGCTACTGGTGCACTTTAACACTTGTTATAAAATCAACAACTTGTACTTCATGCAAGGCAAAACCTTGCACAAACTTACAAATCAAATGTTAGACTTTATTCTATTCTTCACCAAACATAAGGTTTCGTTCAAAGTCTTCAGGAGATGATGCATTTGCACGAGCTTCTTCCATACTTATCTTTCCGGCCTTATAGAGATCAGTGATATGTTGATCGAAACTTTGAGTTCCGGTCCCCTGTTTACCCTTGCGAATATAGGTGTAGATTTCATTTATTTTATTTGGATCTTGAATGGCCTCTCTAATACCAGGAGAGGTGATCATAATTTCTTGAGCTGCCACACGCCCTTTGCCATCCACTGTCTTTAACAGTCTTTGACTAACAGTAGCGTAGAGATTATCTGCAATTCTTGCTCTAACAGCATCTTGCTCCTCTGGAGGAAACATACTGATTAATCTACCTACAGTGTTAAGAGCATCAGTCGTGTGTACTGTACCAAAAACCAAGTGCCCTGTTTCTGCGGCCTTAATTGCAATAGATATTGTTTCAGCATCTCGCATCTCACCAATAAGAATGATATCAGGATCCTGTCGTAGAGCTGAACGTAGAGCGCCTGCGAAATCATCAGTATCCTCTCCGATTTCTCTTTGAGTGATTCTCGCTTTCTTTACAGGGTGAATATATTCCACAGGATCTTCTAGAGTAAGAATATGTACTGCTTCATTTTCATTTACGTGATTAATCATTGCCGCCAGTGTGGAAGACTTCCCGCTTCCAGTAGCACCTGTTACTAAAACAAGTCCCTTGTGTGCCAATGCAATTTTATTAATAACAGATGGTAGGCCTAGGGCCTCAGACGACGGTATATCAGCGTTAATGATACGCAAAATAATACCGGCCTTGCTTTGATATCTTAAAAAATTAAAACGAACTCTACACAGTTTTGGAATAGCATAAGAGCCATCTAGCTCTTTCAACGTATCCATACTTTCTTTTACTTTCTCATCCTTGATCAGGATCTTTGCAATATCGATAACATCTTCATAGGTATAGGGATTAATTTTTACAGGTACTAAATCACCGCGTAGCCTAAAACAAGGACGCTCATTAGTTCTAATGTGAATATCACTAACCCCATTTGCTACTGCTGATTTAACAAGCTTAACAAAGTCTTCTTTTGAAAATGCCATTTTATTCCTTTAAAATTAACTTTTTATCGGAAATTAAAATGGCATCCTTTAGAAATCGTTAATGAAAACACTAAATAGATACACCCTAGCTAGACATAGGCGACTATCTTACTCAGGTTGATTAAAGATAGTGTTATGAGATTTTCCATTTAGCGTTCTCACATGTAGTAGAACCTTTGGTGCGTTGAGCTCTCTGGGAACACGAAACTCATAACTAAATGGTGTAAGCTTCATAGGACACAATTCTCTAACTTGTCTAAGTTTAGGAAGAATTGAGTATGTATCTACTCCATTGGACCTGTAGTCAATTGAATCTAAAACAAAGCAGTCACTCACATGATAACCTTTTAGTTTCACAATATTGCTGTCTTCATTTTTTTCAACGTAATCCACATAAGCGTAGTTATACTCATCAACAGCAGAACTTGATGCCCGTCCAATCTCAAGTATGGAAGAAGAGGCAAACTCACTGTTTCCATTAACACTTACGTTATAAGTCCCATCACGCAATAACCCTAGAGTCACTGTCTCAATAAAAGGTACAACCATCTCGGGACAGAAAGGATTACTTTCATGGTAATAAAGCGAAGTGACATTAATTTCAATATCACGTCCAGTCATACGAACACTCGCTTTTGGTGATTTATGACATAGGTTTGGCAAAAAGCCTGTAACAACAATTTCAACAGTATCGTTATCATCGAAACCGCTTGGAATATAAACATGTTCGATGGGGACTTTCTTTTTCTCAGGTATACCTGCAAAGGCCACAACCGGTGCAAGAACGAACATTAATAAGAACTTCATATAATCCTCCTAAACTGATTTGTAGGAGTTATATCAAAGTATGGAATTTATAAAAACTTTACGCAGAGGATTCAAAGCTTTATCTAACTTTGACATTGTTTCTACATTAGAAACTTCTTGCCCTTAAAAAAGCAAAAGCACTTACCAATCAACCTCTTGTGCTTTCCTTCAACAAAGATTCCAGAACCATCAGGACATGCATAAATAGGATTATGAGTTTTCATTGAATACTTTAAAAGCTCTTTATCATAACGAAGGGATTGCTTGTAATGAGGAAAGAATTCAAAATTTACTAACCCCATGCCATTTAAATTCTTAACACCGTCCTCATTTTCATCACGGTCAAAAGCCGGAAAGCCTGCTGTGTTAATATTTCTAGTCATGATGATCGCACCAGCGGAAAGTCCGCTCAGAACGCCGCCTTTGGCAACAAACTGCTTTAAATCCTTAAGCATCTTCGCCTTTCTTAAATGCTTTAAGAAGTAGAATGTATTACCACCAGCGAGATGAATGATATCGCAATTCAATACTTCCTGCCTCATAACATCACTGAATGGGCTATCAATAGGAAAATGAATAAATCTTTTAATATTGTATTTACGGTACTGATCAACATATTCCTTAAAGTCTAGATGACTTAAATAAGAACATGATGGAATGAATGCAACCTTGGGATTTTTACGACCTACTACATCCAAAAGATTTCGATCCATATCCTCATTGTCGAAATCATAACCGCCACTATAGAGTGCAAGCTTCATATCCCCTCTCTACACTCCTTAACAATTTCGTATAACTGCCGCATTAAAGTATTATTCCACATTTTTTTGTTAGGTACGCTTTGATTCGATGGGTCCAAGGCCTGAAATAAAGAAAACTTCTTAAATAATTTGTAAACTTCATCACTTCCTAACGACTTTCTTCGCTTCATCACGAGGTCAACAATTAAGGAGATAGCATCTCCAGTAACTCTTTCCATTTTATTTATAACTGATGAGCGCATTGTCATCTCAAGAAGTCTTTTCTCTTTTGATACAGCTGAAATCTTGCAAGAAAACTCAACAAGCTCCAGATATAGATTTTGAAATTCTTTAATCTTTTTACTTCTATATGAATTTATAACGAGATCATCTTTCTTAGCATAATTTGATTTCAATATGTCTATAAACTCACGATCTTCAAGCATCCCATCTCTAGAGAGGTAAATCTGTGGGAGCTCTCTCATGAGGTCTCGCATACAGAAAATAGCATCCCAAGTGACTCCATCACTTATACGAACTAATCCTCGAGAGCTTTTTGCTCTTTCGAAGTAAGTAAATGCTTTTCTGAATTCCTCTACCTCTTTAGGATGCTTTATTAAAAGCTCCTGAGAGACCTTTTCATTAAAACCTATTTTACCTAAAAGGTTTAAATTTTTGGTTTCTTCAAATATAGCTTCAAAGTCATCTAAAACTTTATGGTTTTTAAACTTGGAGAGGCTTTGTTTTTCTTTATTTTTTATAAAATCAATTAACTGGATAAAACTTTGAACTATTTTTTTCGCCTTCTCTTTTTGTTCTAAGATATTGGTCGAAAAACGC
Source organism: Bacteriovoracaceae bacterium (assembly GCA_023954595.1). Classification (GTDB taxonomy): domain Bacteria; phylum Bdellovibrionota; class Bacteriovoracia; order Bacteriovoracales; family Bacteriovoracaceae; genus UBA845. The sequence continues at coordinate 3,858 of JAGSHJ010000250.1, forward strand.
TCTACATCATCATACCTGTACTCATAGTGAAATAGACCGAACTGACGAACAGAGCCATAATCTATGATCCCACCGTCCATCAAAATATTATCTCCGTCCCAATCCAACCAGCAAAAGATATACTCATCTTCAAATGTTGCCGTTGTTTGAGCAAAAGTTCTACACACACTATCTAAAAGGAAATCGTACTTCCCCTGCCCTTTTGGACAATTTAGAAACTGCTCGTCACCTCTTCTGCTTTCAATATAGTAATCTACAGCAGCTTTGAGATTGTCGTATTGTCCCTGTTTTAAATATCCAAAAAAGTGAGATGGTCTCAGAAGCGATGAGTGAGCTCTTACATTTACGGAATAATTCTTTTCAAATTCCACTACACAAAGAGTTTGTTCTGTGGCGATTCCATTTTGTTTAAAAATATCACTAAATAGAGCTGTAGAGAGTCCTTCATCTAGTTCAGCATAGCCGCAGCCATAGCTGATTGTGGGATCACCAGTTTCAAAAAACTTATTAAACTTTGCAGTTGCAGGACTTAGTCTTGTTGCTCCCGTTCCACAACTACTAATATCCCAAACCTTACCTTTGTTTTTAACTTGTCCATTCCAAACTGAGCGGCCATCACCACTGGTCTTTCCTGTTTTATCTTCATGTTGAAGTTGTAGGTAGCGAGTGGCCATATACTTTCCACTTTTCATATCTTTTTCAGGAAAGCTGCGTCCATTCATCTCATCGAATTCATTAATTATGACGATGCCAAATGTCTCTAGGAGCTTCTTTTCAAGCTCTTTATCCATTTTTTCAGGATGAGACTTAGGAATAAGTCCCATTTCTTTTGCGAGTTCATAATTAAAAAAGGCAACCTTACCACCCTTTCTAATCCTTGCCGGATAATCTACAAATCCTTCAGGTACGGCCTTTTTATAAGGATGCGA
>JAGSHJ010000461.1 GCA_023954595.1 Bacteriovoracaceae bacterium
CTTAACATTGTAGCTTACGATTTTGAGCTTCACGCACTCATCCTTCTCTTTACAAACCTTATGGCCAAAAAGAACACAATACCAATTGATACAAGTATCGCTGCATTGTAGAGATTAGGTGCTTGAACAAGATCAATGAGTTGTTTTTCAAGAAAGATAAGGGTCGCACTGCCTGGAACAACTCCAATAAATGTTCCAAGCATATATTTTTTAAACCCAACTCTAAATTTACCACAAATGACATTAACCAATGGGTATGGAGCAATAGGCACAATCCTCAAGAATACTAGAGTTAATAATGAATTACTCTTTAAAAGTCTTTTTAGCTGATTCACCTTTTCAATTTTAGATTCTGCGTGAATATCTTTTTCAAATAGAGCTCCAAACCAATACGAGATACCTGCCACAGACAAGGCACCAGCGATAGCAAGACTAAATGCTTGTCCCATAGAAAAGTAGGCTCCACATAAAAAGATATAGGCATTCAGAGGAAAAAACATGGAACCTAAAATGGTGTAGGCAACAAAGAAAATGGCCATTAAAACAAGCGAGCTCTGTACATCTAGAGAAGACACTACCGTATTTACAATAATCCGTACTTCTTCAGGGCGTATCATAAAGGCGCCAGCGATTGCCAACACTAGCATTGCGAGCCCTAGAACAAGCTTTAAGTGCATCTTCACAAAGCTCTTCTTTGTGATAAATATCTGACCCGCACGTTCAAAAAAGGTCATCTCTTTCTTATCAAGTGGTAGGTAGTCTTTATACTCAACGAGTACTGATTTTTCTTTTAAGATATCTTTCACTTCAACAATTTTATTAAAACGCTCTCGTGCATCCTCAAAAGTCTCAATAATAGATTCATGAATCTCAATATCTTCACCGTAACCAAGAAGAGTTTTGAAAATCCTTGATTTAAACTCCAAAACCTTAGGACCTGTAACTAACGCATCTAATTCGTAGTCAAAATCCATAGAGCGATTATTTATATTAGAAGAGCCAATTTTAAGATACTTGTCATCCACTAGCATACATTTTGAGTGTATCTTTACATACTCTCTGTCATTTTTATCACCAGTGAATAAGGTGTAGATTTTTAGCCTATTATAAGGGTCGTTCTCAACAAGTCTTTGGACATAGTCAGTTAGAAGAGCACCCATGGATACTTTTTCAATTAGAGGCATTTTGCCATAAGAGACAACAATCACAACCTCTGGGCCATCCTTTCTTTTTAACCCTTCAATGAGAAGATCAACAATCTTTTCTGAAGTTAGATATTGATTTTCGATATAGATGTATTTTTGGGCGTTCTCTATAAGCCACTTATGCATCTTAAATGATGACCTCTCCTGTGGGTTATCTTTAAATTTCGGGATTGTTCTTGCGAAAAAAACGTTCCCCTCGCCAGTGCTTGTGCTTGAACTAATTTCACTTTGTTGATCTTGTTGAGAGTGCCAAAGCTGGTTAAAAAATGTCGAAAATGACTTCACCGCCTGTGATTTAAAGTGAAGTGCATAATCTCGAAAGGGTTTGAAGTCTTTGTTACTTTTATCAACGCGAATTGGGTCAGACGCTTTATTGTACTCTCCATCCCTTCTTCCGAGATCTAAATCAATTCCGCCAACGAACAATTCACTATCATCAACAACCACCATCTTTGAGTGCATAGATGACATCAAGGGATGAAAATCAAATCTTTTAAAACTTACATTTCTTCTATTCTGCAAAGCAATGTTTAAGGCCAGAAAAGGATCTCTATCCCCAACATAAAAAATGGGATAATCCCAAATAAGAATTTTGATTTCTATATCTTCAGGTATAGAGAAAAGAACATCCTCCATCGTGGCACCATCATCACCCATAATGATATCTAGGTTTAAGGACCAACCGCAGATGAGAATAGACTCTTTTGCTTGTTCAAAGCTTTGTCTAACCTTTTTAAAGTACGCATCAGCACAAATGATCAACTCGGGATCATCATCACGGAAACAGTGAAAGAAAGCATCTTTAGGTGGGGCTTTAACCATCATGGCCACGCTTTATTAACATAGCTTAAAGCTATCAAACTCACGCATTCATTTCAATTTTACAAATGTTATATCCGCCCTATCATTAACTATAAGTTATTGAAAAATGGAAACTTGCGAGGCGCTATGAAAGAGTTCAATCCAGAAATCCCCCATGACGTTTTGGCCCGTCACAAGCTAGTGGCATACATAACATTGATGGCAATTAGAGACTTCCTAGGAAGTGATAAAGTAAAAAACACCGAAGTTGTCGCACACACCTCCATGAATCATGCAAAGTCGCTAGTAAAAGAGCTTAGAACATTAGGGCTGAAGGTTGTGGCCTATTGTAATGGAGGCAGCTGTATTTGGAATGCTACAGGTGTAGGCCAAGATAGTGACAAACAAATAGATATAAACCCAAGAGATGCTTATTTTTTAGATACAGATGTTGTGGTTTTGGATGAGGCGAGCGACTACATTGATTTTGAGGATTCAAAAAATTTCAACTCAAAAATTTTGATAGAGACAGGTGATTATATAACTCAAAAAGCGAAAGA
>JAGSHJ010000108.1 GCA_023954595.1 Bacteriovoracaceae bacterium
CTCTTAAATTTCTCAAGGTGGCTATTTAGATCCTCTTTATTAAATCGAGAGCTATTCGGGTTTGCCTGTGTCTGAAATTTTACGTTAATTTTCGTCTTCATGGTTTTTCCTTCTAATGATTAAAGATATTGCTTTCTTAAAGATCGAGCGATTACGATTTTTTGCACTTGGTTTGTACCTTCCACAATTTGAAGAACTTTTGCATCTCTCATATAACGCTCTACTGGATACTCAGTAGTGTAGCCAACACCGCCGTGAATTTGTACCGAGTCAGTTGTTACACTCATTGCTGTGTCAGTTGCTTTCATTTTTGCCATTGAAGCAAGCTTTACATCTTCTTTGTTACTATCCAGTTTTTGAGCGGCTGCATTTACCAATAGGCGAGATGCTTCAATCTCAGTGGCCATATCGGCCATCATCCACTGTAATCCTTGGAAGTCAAATATAGGTTGGTTGAATTGCTTTCTTTCTAAAGAATATTTAATCGCCTCATCAAGCGCTCTTTGAGAAAGTCCTACTGCAATTGATCCAATTGTAATTCTACCAGCAGCTAAGGCACTTTTCGCAATCTTAAAGCCTTCACCTTCAGCACCAAGCATATTCTCTTGAGGAACAAAACAATTCTCAAAAACAAGTTCTCTAGTAGGACTTGTTCTCCAGCCCATCTTATTTTCTTTTTTACCGTAACCAAATCCTTCCTGCCCATCTTCAACGATAAAGGCCGAAATTCCCCTGCCGCCGTCACCACCAGTTCTGGCCATGACAACATAAGTTTTTGCAACACCACCAGAAGTGATCCACATTTTGGAGCCGTTTAGGACATATCCACCTTCTGTTTTCTTAGCAGTCGTCTTTAGTGCGCCTGCATCAGAGCCAGCATGGGACTCAGAAAGACAAAAAGCTGCAATCTCTTCACCGCTAGTTAACTCTGGAAGGTATTTTTGTTTTTGTTCTTGTGTTCCAAAGTTACTAAGCATTCCTTGAACCATTGTGGAAACAGAAACTGTAACTGCATATGGGACAGAGCTTTTAGCAACTTCTTCTAATACAGCACAGAAATCTTCATATCCAAGACCTGCACCGCCGAATTCCTCTGGAAGAGTCATTCCTGTAAGACCTAATTGGCCCATTTCATTAAAAATCTCTTTTCGAAACTTACCCTGCGCGTCGTCCTCTTCCATAAATGGTTCAATTCTATCCTGACGAAACTTGTTTACGCTGTTAATTAATTCTTGTCTAAAATCAGTCATTTGGCATCTCCTGTACAATTGTGGGTTTTATACCAATTTGAGGTTATAAGTTCCAGATATCTTTGCTGTACGCCGCGGCAAAATTGAGTATCGCTATCAGAATCTAGCTTCGTTTCTCGGCGCATGGTAAAATAGCTCGAAATCTTTTATTAAGGAGAAAATATGTTGTTTGACGGTAAGTCCATCCAAGTGGATGTGAAAGACGAAATTGCTCACGTTGTATTCAATATTAAAGACAGTTCTGCAAATGTTATTGGGAACTTGATGATGGATGAGCTACCAAAAGCTTTGGCAGCTGTTCAAGGCGATAAAAATGCCAAAGGTATGATCTTTAGAAGTGAGAAAGAACACTTCATTTTTGGAGCAGACATCACTGAATTCATGCAGCATTTCAAAAAGTCTAATGAAGAACTTTATAAGTGGCTTATGAATATGAATGCCACCCTTAATGGTTTTGAAGATTTAAATATCCCAACAGTTGTTGCAATCAACGGCTTTGCTCTTGGTGGTGGATTTGAAGTTTGTCTATGTGCAGACTTTAGAGTTGCTGCGAAAAAGGCAAAGCTTGGTCTTCCAGAGACTAAGCTTGGTATTATGCCTGGTTGGGGAGGAAGTGTCAGACTTCCAAGAATATCTGGTGCTGATAACGCTATTGAGTGGATCACTTCTGGTAAACAGTACAAGGCCCAAGACGCATTAAAAATTGGAGCAGTAGATGCTGTTGTTGAAAATGACCAAGTCGTCGACGCTGCCCTAACTCTATTAGACAGAGCTATAAAGGGAGAGTTGGATTACCAAAAAAGACGCCAAGCTAAAAAATCACCATTAAGACTTAACAAGATCGAAGGGATGATGACCTTTGAAACCGCAAAGGGCTTTGTAAAAGGTATTGCCGGTTCAAACTACCCAGCACCTGTTAAGGCCGTTGAAGTTATGCAAGTTGCTGCTGGAATGCAAAGAGATGATGCTCTTCAAATCGAGGCCCGTGCTTTCGCTGAGCTTTCTCATACAGATGCCGCACAAAATCTTGTTACAGTATTTCTAGGGGACCAATACCTTAAAAAGGTTTCCAAAAAGTGGACTAAAGACGCAAGTAAAGTGGAAAAGGCCGCAGTTCTTGGAGCTGGAATCATGGGCGGGGGGATTGCTTATCAATCCGCATCAAAGGGCACTCCAATTGTTATGAAAGACATTAATGAGAGTGCTATTGAGTTAGGTCTTGGAGAGGCAAATAAGCTTTTAAAAAAGCAAGTAGATAGAAAGAAAATAAACGCGGAACAAATGGGTGCAACCCTTGGAAAAATTCGTCCGGCACTAAGCTACGGAGATTTCAAAGATGTGGACATGGTTGTTGAGGCAGTTGTTGAAAACAAAAATGTTAAAAAGAGTGTTCTTCCAGAGGTTGAGGCCAATGTTGGAGAAGATTCTATAATTGCTTCCAATACCTCCACCATTTCTATTACTGATCTTGCAACCTCACTTAAAAGACCAGAGAACTTTTGCGGTATGCACTTTTTTAATCCGGTTCACCGCATGCCTTTGGTTGAGATCATCAGAGGGGAGAAAACTAGTGATAAGGCAATTGCTAAGACTGTTCAGTATGCTCTTCAGATGGGCAAGACTCCAATCGTTGTTAATGACTGCGCGGGCTTCTTAGTTAATAGAGTGTTGTTTCCTTACTTCAATGGCTTCAATTTATTAATTGCTGATGGCGTCGATTACAAAAGAATCGACAAAGTTATGGAGAAATTTGGTTGGCCTATGGGACCTGCCTATCTAATGGATGTAGTTGGAATTGATACTGGGGATCACGCTGCAGCTATTATGGCCGAAGAATTTCCAGATCGAATGAAGATGCAAGACAAGACTATTGTGGAACTTATGCATGAGAAAAAGCGCCTAGGTCAAAAAAATGGAATTGGCTTTTATAAGTATGAACTAGACAGGAAAGGGAAGCTTAAGAAGTCTCTTGATCCTGAGACTGAAAAAATTGTTCAAGAGGCCGCAAAGAGATCTATCGAAATCACTGACGAGGAGATCATTGATCGCATGATGCTACCTATGATCTTTGAATGCGCAAGGTGTTTGGAAGAGGGCATTGTTAACACTCCAATTGAAGTTGATATGGGACTTCTTTTAGGGCTTGGCTTTCCTCCATTTAGAGCAGGCGCGCTTAAGTATGCTGATGATGTTGGTCTATCGAATATAATTGAGAAAAGTAAAAACTATATTGAACTTGGCGAGCTATACCGTCCGACAGATGGTCTAGTAGAGAGAGCTAAGAGCAATAGTAATTATTATCAAAACTAGGGGACATATATGAAAAGAGTGGTGGTAGTAGACGCCGTTAGAACGGCAATGGGAAAATCCAAAAATGGATCTTTCAGAAACGTAAGAGCAGAAGAGCTTTCAGCTGCTCTGATGGAAGCGATCCTGGATCGTAACCCGTCAGTTGATCCAGCTGAGATTGAAGATATTATCTGGGGTTGTGTTCAGCAAACCCTGGAGCAGGGATACAATATCGCAAGAAACGCGGCCCTTTTAACTAGAATTCCAAAGAGTGTATCTGCTCAAACAGTGAATAGACTTTGTGGATCTTCAATGACAGCACTTCACATGGCCACTCAAGGTATTATGAGCGGCAGCGGTGAAGTTTATCTAGTAGGTGGAGTAGAGCACATGGGCCATGTTCCTATGACTCATGGAGTGGATTTTAATCCTGCATTCTCAAAAGTAGCGGCCAAGGCCTCAGGGTCTATGGGACTTACAGCAGAGATGCTTGCAACTATGCACAAAGTATCGAGAGAGGATCAAGACAAGTTTGCTTTGAGATCTCACCAAAAAGCATATGAAGCAAATAAAAGTGGAAGATTTAGTGATGAAATCGTTCCTGTAGAAGGCCATGATGATAATGGAATTCCTTATCTTGTGAAACAAGATGAAGTTGTCAGACCTGACGCTAGTCTTGAGGCACTCGGAACACTAAGACCTGTTTTTAATCCAAGGGGTGGAAGTGTTACTGCTGGAAACAGCTCCGCTTTAAGTGATGGAGCAAGTTGTCTTTTGGTTATGAGTGAAGATAAAGCAAAAGAGCTTGGCCTTGAACCAATGGCATTTGTTAAGTCTATGGCCGCAGCAGGGTGTGATCCATCCATTATGGGCTATGGGCCAGTTCCTGCTTCACAAAAAGCATTAAAAAGAGCAGGTATGAAAGCTGAAGATGTTGATCTTTGGGAGCTAAATGAGGCCTTCGCTGCACAATCACTTCCGGTACTAAAGGACCTAGGACTTCTGGAGACTATGGAAGATAAAGTAAATGTTAACGGTGGAGCAATTGCTCTTGGACACCCACTTGGTTGCTCTGGTGCCAGAATTGTTGGGACTCTTCTACATGAGATGAAAAAACGTGATCTTAAAACTGGTGTCGCTACTATGTGTATTGGTTTAGGCCAAGGGGTAGCGACAGTATTTGAAAGAGAATAGAACCAGAACTACATTTTAAAATAAATGAATGCTCCAGAAATGGAGCATTTTTTTGTTATTTCAATTTCATTATTGAAAGACTTCACACCCACTATCTGAATACAAAAGAACATTGAACTGCATTGCTGTAGAAAGCATGCAGCTTCCGTAACTCCCCAATGATGGGGAGCCTTTTAACCAAAGGTGAATGTTATGGAAGACATAATCAGGGTTTTGACTTTGATTAAGCTAGTATTGGATGTTGTTAATTCAATTCTAGATTTAATCAAACGATGATTTAGGTGGGGTCCTACAACACCCCACCACCTGATCATGTTCTAATATTTTAGCAAATCCCAAATAGGCCAGCAAGTAGATAAGGCTATATTCCAAACTGAAACAGGCCTCAATTCATCCGTCTGAAATCACAAGAAATAAAATTAAAATCTCAAACAAAACTATATATAAATTACCATGGGTGTTGTGTTTTTTTTTGCGTGGTGCGTTAGGTTTTGTGGTGAGTTTTAAACCAAGAAATAACTTAACAAGGTTTGGATATAAACCCTTTGAATTATAAATAAGGATTAAATTATGAAAAAGCTATTAGCTGGATTAACATTAATAGCTACAATGACATCATTTGCAGATGAATTTTGTGGCAATCCAGAAAAATTAGATTTAGTAGATTTTGGTGAGATAAATTCCGTTATTACTTTTAAAGGTGGTATCACTAAAACGTTCGATGGTGATGAAACTTTCCGTCTGGGTGGTATTGTTGCAAGTGCAATCGCTAATGATTTAATAATTTGTGTCTCTGATAAAGGTTATATAATGTCGGTTTCTAAGTAGCACTAGACATCGATTAAGTCTCTGTTTTGAAAATCAGAGTCTTAAATCAAACTTCACGCCGAACACGAAAGATCGTCCTTAAAATCACGGTTTGATAAAAAATTATAAATAAGATTGAAAAATAAACGCTCTTTTTACAGAGCGTTTATTGTATATGGATTATCTTTGGGCAGCTTCTCTTAGAAGGTTCTTTGCAATGATCATGATCATTACTTCGTTTGTACCAGCTCCGATTTCGTTAAGCTTGGCATCTCTCATAAGTCTCTCAACTGGGAACTCTCTAGAGTAACCATAACCACCATGAAGCTGGATCGCATCAAGAGCAATCTTAGTCGCCATCTTTGGAAGTTGAAGCTTAACCATGGCAGCTCTTGTGTTGGATACTTTTCCTTCATCCCATAATTTACATGAGTCGTATAAGAAGCTTCTCATCATCTCTGTTTCAGCGGCCATCTCAGCGATCATTTTTTGAATCATTTGGAAGTCACCAATTGGCTTTCCAAATTGCTCTCTTTCAGTAGCGTATTTGATACATTGATCAACACAAGCTTGAGCGATACCTAAAGAAATACCACTAATTGTAAGTCTTTCGATCTCAAGGTTTTTCATCATGTGATGAACTGAGTCACCTTCGTTTCCAACTCTGTTGGTCTCTGGCACTTTTGCGTTCTCAAAGCTTAACTCACCTGTAGGGGAGCCACGCATACCCATCTTGTGAATTTCTTTGGAAACTGAAAAACCTTCGCAGTCTTTAGTGTCCACTATGAAAGTTGTAAGGTCTTTTTTATCCTTACCTGTTCTTGTGTATAGATAAACAGTGTCAGCGTACTGAGCGTTTGTGATCCACATCTTGTTGCCGTTAACAACATAGTGTCCGTCAGCTTTAGTTGCCTTACATTGCATTCCGACAGCGTCAGAACCATAACCTGGCTCACTCATGGCCATAGCACCAATATGCTCGCCAGTAATAAGTTTTGGAAGGTATTTTGCTTTTTGCTCAGCTGAAGCGTTTGAATTGATATTGTTCACACACAGCATTGAGTGCGCAAGATAGGATAGAGTAAGGCCTGGACAAGCTTTACCGAACTCTTCCATTACAATAGTTGCTTCTGTGGCACCAAGGCCAGCTCCGCCGTACTCAGGGTCTGCTGTGATGCCTAAAAGGCCAAGTTCACCCATCTTTTTAAAGGCTTCGATGTTAAAAGTTTCGTGAGTATCGTGATGCTCCGCTTTTGGAGCGATTTCATTTTGAGCGAAGTCTTTGCAAACTTGCGCAAGTTGTCGTTGTTCTTCAGTAAAGTACCACATGTCTGTTCCCTTTTATTCTCGAATAATTGCCTACGTATATATAATAAACCCCGGCCAAAAACAAATAGAACAGCCTATTTAGGCAAATTCCGCTGGATAATGGGGATAAAGTATTGCTAGAATGATTTACATCAATTTACGGAGGAATGATTGCAACTTACGACACCTGAGGCAAAGGAATATGATACGGTGTTTCCTGGAGAAAACTGGTTTTTCTTTTGGAGAACATCCCCCTCTCTTTGGGAGAGCAAGTTAAGAGAGTATCAAGGTCCTTCTCCTGTTTTTATACCTATATTTTGGGGACTACATAGCGAAAATCCAGATCAACTGGATTTTGGAAACTATAGGCCTGAAACCGATCTCAAAAGATTATTTGAATGTGCAAAAAATGTAGGTAAAGAGGTCGCATTTCTACTTCCTCTTGACCCAGCGCCGTACCTTCCTAATGGAGGGCTTCCTTCATATTTAGCTAGAAGTATGGTTGTAGATTCAAAAGGTCTTGCTGTTGCAGCTATTGATAACGACGGTAGATTGAATAAGTTATATTCCTTTTTCGATCCAAGAGTATTTCAATCCTTTAGAAAGTTTTGTTCTAGTTTTGGCAGATACCTAAGTGAAAATGCTATAGCCTGTGAAGTTTATGGTGCTCAAGGGCACTTTATTCAAGGTGGAAAAAGAAAAAGCTTTTTTGAAGACCACTCTGGTGCCTTTGAAAGGGGCTTTGGTCGATACCTCGCACAGTTAAAAGAGGATGGGGAGCTTCCACAGAATGCTAAGAATGAACCGGGTGTGATGCACTCTTTGACTAAAAGTTATTCTAATCAGATTCAATCATTGTACGCCCAAGCTGCAAGTGAAGGCCTAAGTGCTAACTGGTCTGGAGAGTTAAACTTCGCATTCCTAGGTGGAGCAACTCAAGATATATTTGAAAGAAGTAGTGAGCTTTGGGAGCATTCGAGTAATTTCTTTGCTCCTCTTCTGGAGATGACAACTCTAAATCTCATTCCAAGTTCAACTCTTTTGTCTCCGGCAATGAAGAAAAATCCTCTCTCTAAAGCATTGAAGGATATTGTTAATGAGGCCTTTATACGTTCGCATATGGAAAATGATCTGTATGAGGATGAGTATCTATCAAGCTTTAATCCCGTAGTGTTTTTTGAATTATTCACAAATGGAAACAATGATGCATATACAGGCTGTGGTTTAATTAACTTCTTAAGCAGGCAATTTCCATGGGCCTATCGTTTAAGAGAAGACTTTAATTTAAACCTTGAAGAAGAGTACGGACAAAGGGTTCGCTTTTTTCATGGAAATGAAATGGGTCAGGTTGAATTCAATAAAGTTCTAAAGCTATTTATGAATGGCTCTCGTATCTTTCTTGATACAACTGGATTAAATGAAGACTTTGCTAGGAAGCTAGAGTCCTTTGTTATTGAAAATAATCTTAAAGAAGAAAAGATAAACTACATCTCCCCAGTCTCTAAGATCCAGTTAGGGGAGGGAATGATCGTAACTTTTAAATCCGAAAAGTTACAAGAAGTGTCGATGATCAAAAAGTTAAATTTTTGGGAGACATTGATATCTTATTTAAGCATCAGACATTTGGATGTACAGGTTGATGAGAACGTCTTCTTCCTTTGGTACTCGAGAGCTTCAAACGCATATGAACTTGATTACGAAGAGATTAGAAGAGTGAGTGTTTACAACACAACAAGCTATAAGAAGAAAGCAAGAATTGTTGGTGCTAAAAACTTTGCCTTTTTAAAAACAGTTGATCAGAGAAATGTGGAGATTAAATCAACTCCTTTGGGTATCGATATTCAGATGTTACCAGGAGCTTCCGTTTCACTAGACTTTGGATTCTACGAGTAAATTATGAGAAATAACTTAGAGCTAAATCTTTTATACAGAATCATTAATGAAGGGGAGCAAGACTCCCTTATTGAGGTTCTAAACTTCTTCTCAGAGGCAGGTCCAATCAGCTTTAAAACTATAGAAGAGAGCTATCAGAAGTATCGCTTTCACGAAGGCA
>JAGSHJ010000142.1 GCA_023954595.1 Bacteriovoracaceae bacterium
AAAATTCCGTTATTTTGGGACGTAATATGCACGGGTGATTTTTGCACGAAATATTCGTTATTTTTGACTGTGGTATGTACAGGCGTTTTTAACACAAAATACTTGTGATTTTTGACCGTCATACATACAGCAGATTAAATCCGTAATTTTTTGCAAAGTTTGGATGTGGTCCAGGCAGTAATTTTTGAAAGATAAAAAAACCAAAAAGAACAGGTATTAGAGATCAGAAATCAAACTTGAAGAATCATCAGAACATCTTGAAGACATGTAAAAATCTTTTCTTCTTTAGGTGTTATCGCACATTTTAATTCTGTGAGATTTTCTTTTAATTTAGGTTCACTAGAAGCTTCGTATTCTTTCAAAAACATGGCCGCAAATCTACTTGCTACTTGAAAAAGTCCAGATAGCTTAGACGTACACATTATCTTTTCAGAAAACCCAGAACCTCTAATGTTTCCATGTTGCTCAAGGACCAATCTGGTTAGTTCAACGTTATCTACATTTGAATCTAATAAAAACGACTGTGCAATCATGGCGTGATTTTTAACAATGATTCGTCTCTCATCATCTACGATATTTGAAAGCTCAGCATCAGAACTGATGAGAACCTCTTCATCAGTTGTCAGATACATGTTCTGAAAGTAACTGGCCAATGCAAGTGACGTTTCACCGCCTTTTAAATTCCATTCTAGTTCTTCTAAAAGGTATGAACTTAATAAGGCCGTCAGCGAGCTATGCTTGTACACAAGCCCTTGCTTTTGGCTCAACAAGTCCTTTAAAGATGCTTTCTTACTTTGTTTAACAAGTTTCATATATTCTTCAAAACAAGCTTTAATTTGCTCACCATTTTTAACAGTGATTCCCACTTGCTCAAGAAGATGGCCTGCGTAATCCACTGATTCGGATACAAGCTCTTTTGGATTATTTAAAAAGTCTGGAACGGCCTGGGCAACTAATTGCGAATACAGTTGTTCCAACGCAGTCTTTGCCTGATGATTAGGGATATAAATACAAGGTAGATCCTTGTCTGCATACTTTGTTATATCTGACTCTTCAAGCTTATCGCCTTGAGAGTAAACTTTAAGATACTTCTCACCCATCTTTATATAACAATCAAAGGGCAATTCTTTGAATCGATTAAGAGATGGCACAGGCATTGAGAAAAACTCCTGTGAACAGACTTGCGATACCAACGAGAGCTCTTTAAATATGTTGCCTAAGAGTTTATTTGGAGACTCCATGTGATGGTAATACTTGGCCCAGTCCTTACCTTCAAAAACCTTATTAGTACCGCAGATGATAGTTTTACCACCATTGATATAAGGGATAAGGCTTTGTGATAATGCCTTCTTATCACCGTCTTGCTCTATTTGATGTCCTAGAAAGATAAGGCCGAAGTCAGCTTGAGCGTCTAAAACATTGCAACCTTCTTGAATAGATCTACAAGTAGTCACAACAATATTTGCACTCGTGGCCTGATTAAGGCAAAGATCTGCATACTGAGACAACTCATCCGCGCTGGTTAACAATAAGACTTGTGATTTCACATTAGCTCCTTTAAGGATTATTCGTAAAATCATAAGAAAACTTAAGGATTATTTAGTTAATAAATTTAAAAGCACGCTATGGCCTGATTGCATTTAGAATCCCTTAACATAGAAGCCTATTCCCTATTCAAATTGAAAAGTCTTTAAAAAAAACTAAATAACTACGTTAACCACGAACCTATTAATTCTTGGGTTAACTTTAAAATTGTCTGCTGGTGTGGGATTTAAATTTAGTTACGATCCGAACGGATGTAGCTTTCTGACAGGGACGAGCTTACATCAACTTCAATCGAAAAGCCCTTAGAGGTAAATAGAAAAATAATTATTAGGATTTTAATGATTCTCATTTGGCACCAAGTCCAATCTTTCTAAATTCCATCATAACCTTATGACGATTATTAACATCCATTGAAGCTGGTTGTCTAAATCGTTTAAGGTGAAGTTCTACTTCCTGATCTGAATAAACATAACTTGATCCCCAAGCTGATACGGCCTTGAGTTTTCCATAGAGATTCTTGGCAATGGCACTAGAGCCTGTGTCAGTCAAAATTGATTTACCACCATGAAGAATAAAGCTTCCATGTCGGGTATTAAACTTTAGGGACTTCGTAGACATCTTATAATCGTATGTCTCAATCACAGCAATAACATTTGCTTGTTGAGAATTGAGTTCTGTGAACTCTTTCTCAAGCTTATTAAAGCTAATCTCACCCTCTGTTAGAATTAATCGATTACCATTTGCAAATACAATACTTGCAAACTTAGATCCTATGCCATCAAGTGGTTCTTGAACCTTAAGCAAGTCACCTTCATTTAGTGTAATACCTTGGGTTAAAACCTGACCGTTAACAGTAACATGGCCTTCGAAATGAGTGATCTTTGCTTGAAATGCAAAGACATGAAAGCAAAGTAAGAATGCGACGATAGGGAGTTTCACTGTGCCTCTCCTATTCCTAAAATACCATCGATTAACTGGCCTGCACTAACTTCGCCCTGATCACCTTGAGAGTCCTCAGTGTCTGCGAAATACACTTCATAGTTCTCACGTTCTTTAGCACCATCAGCTCCAGCATGTGCATCAAAGCCTTCACGCTCAATCATTCTAGCAGATGAGTTTTTAAACTTATTACCATCTTCATCCTCAACTTCCAGGTATGAAGTTACAATGTTTGAATAACTTAGTAGTGTTTCTAGGCGTTCTTTATGCTGTTCAATCTCATTGATTTGATCAGAAGCAACTGCTGTTATTGCTGAATTGTCTTCTTCGTTATTCTTTTTAGTCATTGAGTAAAAGCGATCTTTCATATTATTAATGAGTGCCATTCGCTCTGTTTTATATTTGTCCTCAATCAACTGAACTAGATCTTCCACTGGAAACTCATCAAGCTTTCCAACATAGTCGTGAAGGCCATGCTTTAGAAGAAGTGCTTCTAACTTTTCATCATCAGGTTGCTCTTTTAGTTTTCTAACTCGTTCTAAATAGGCCTGAGTCTGTGCTTCGGTATCAAGTTGAACCTTGGCAAAGTCCTGATCATTCATTGCTCCGCCTAGTGCCTGGCATTCTTCTTTAGTTGTAATTAAAAAGCCATTTTCAAAACACTCATCTCTGAGTTTTTGTGCTTCTTCTGTATTCTGTCCAAGAGCTTCGGCACTCTCAACAAGCTCTTTAGATGAAATTGAAGTGATTTCATTAATAGACTTTGAACCCTTTTCACCACGTCCAGTATACTCTCCGGCCTTAAATCCGGCCTCTCCAAGGCTAATACCTGCATGGCCTTTAAACTCCCCTTGTTGACTCTCAGACTGCTCAATTGCTAGAAGGGTCTTCTTATAGTCTTCAACTTTAGAGATGAGATTACACGCAAGCTGACCCTTCTTTAACCTGTGATTAGAGATTTCAAGAGAGGCCTTTTGCGCATCTGTCTTCTCAGAAGTCGTAGGTTTAGCTTGTCCTAAAACTTGTTTACAGTATTTAATATTGTCTTTTTCAGGATCACTCCAGTCATAGACGTTATTACACTTATAAATTTCGCACATATTTCTAACTAAAAAGGTTGAACAAAATGCGTATTTACCACCAAGCTGATCAGGGTTTTCTTGTCCCTGTTTTAGTTCATCTTCTTTTAGGTTTTTAATCATCTGTTGATCACGAGCATTTCTATAGTAGCAAGGATCATTTGGATCATTGCTTCTAAGACCTGGGCAGTAGCGATATTCTTGAATACTACTCCAAAAGCCAGCAACTCCTAAGTCACCTTCAAATGTCTTACTGGCCGTGCTCGATGCTTTGTCTTTTAAAACAAAGCGTTTATTGTCGAAATCTTCTTTATAGATAGATTTTGATACAAGTCCAATACCTGCACCTTCTTCATTACCATTCATGGCCTTAAGGCTTGATACGAATGAGTTGCCTTTCTCACCTTCTTTGACTTTTCCAAGTGGTGCCGCACCCATAACATAGCTTCCTGGATTACCAGTGACGCCGATATTTTCTAAGCAGTATCTTGATACATCCAGAATAAGGTTTTTTGATATTTGAGATTTGTACAGTCTTAGAAACAAGCTGTGATCGATATGCTTTAATTCTTTTAGCCTTTTATTCTCGTAATCCTCTCCATGAATTGCTTCATAGATTCTTTTATTTAGATATTCACGAATTGATTTTGCATTCTTTGTTTCTTCAAAGTCTACGGAGCTAATTTTAAGATTATCACTTAGCTCTTCTAGTGTCTTCTCATCAGCTTTAGCTACTGCGTCCACAATACATGTACGGATTTTCTCTTTGGATTCTTGCTCGTTTAGATTCTCAATGGAGTCGACTTCTTTTTTACAATTATCAAAAAGAGGACTCTCCAAGATCTTGTCGTTAATTCCCTCTTTTTTAAGTGCTGTAATATAAATGGATGCTTCCTCACTCGAGAATGCATTTATAGAGAAAACAGTGATGAAAAAACTCAGGATTAACATAGGTTCATTATCGGTTAATACTGGAAATTCTTGAAGAATTTATGGGTTTTCAGCTACTTGTGCTCTTAAACTCATAATAAGTGCAATACTTATGAGCAAGCACACCCCAAATGAAGGCCATATAAGCGAATCAGAGACCAAAAAGCTTGAACCTGCAAGGGCAGCAAGCTCAAATGGAGCAAGGATCATGTACACAGGAGCAAACTCCTGCATCACCTTTTGTGCTTTCTTAGAATCAATGGACTGAATAATCCCAATAGCTATGGCGATACCACCCATGGACCATCCCCATGTGAATAAGGCCTTCTCAAAAGAGAGCCTCTGTCCTAGGAATTTAAATACCAAAACACCAACAACTACCGCCAATGAAAGTACTAAAAGCATAGGGCCTAGAAGATCTTCTAGAAGGTGAATCTTTATACTTCCAATGCCTGCGATAATTAAAATGTCTGTACTGAGATTTGATACAGCTGCTGGGCTTACAGTGGACTTATCCCTCAACATAAATTTAGTTATAAGGGCCATGATGAATGAGATCGCAAATAGAGGAAGCTCAATGCCTGCATAATCCCCTATAATCGTTTTTACACCATAAGAGATACCACAGACCCCAATGATTAAAAAATAGCTCAGAGGCCGTGTTATGTACCTATTAAGTGAAAAGCTTGAAAAGCTCACCCCCTTGCCTCGAGTAAGTAAGATCGAGCCCACAATGGATACTAATACCCCAAAGGTCGCGGCAAACATGAGGATACCAAATACCTCAGGCCTGTCTTGAAGCTTAAATACTTCTCCTAGAAAGGCAGCACTTCCATAACCACCTGCAAGTCCTGCGGGAGCGCTTAATGCGACGATCTTGTCACTTACTCCCATAAAGGGAGCGAGTACAAATAAGAAGAGTCCAAGTCCTAATGTCCACTGCAGAAGATATTGAAGCCCTGAATATGATAGAAAGCTCTTATTCAGACGAGCTTTTGTGTGAGAGCTTCCAAGGGCCGCACAACTAAACACAAACGCTAAAGAGATACTTACAACTGACTCACTTGCTCCGAGTTCTAAGATGCTATTAATTATAAGAAACAGGATACCTGCAATTACGTTATAGGGAATGATCGACAGATACTTTGATATAAGTGCTGCAAGGCCTAAGCATATTAGAATGAGTACTATGATCACGAGCTTTTAAGGCTTATTAGTGTGCGAGCACTAGGCATCCAGTTATTTGCACCTAATTCACGCTTGGCAAACATCACATGCCTCAAGTTGTCTGGAGTAATTGTGCAAGCACCAGAGAGAGAGTCTCTAAGAATAAGGATTCCTGTGCTTAAATTGTCATTTTGTATTTGTCTGATGTTAGATGCCATTTCATTAAGACCTATACCAGAAAGATTCTCTGAGGCGAATATAAGATCGTAGATATTGGCCTTACAAAAGTCCACAGCATCTTGAGCGTCCGGTGTTTCATGAACAACACACTCGCCAAAGTGCTCAGCAATATCTTGTTTTAAAGATTCTACTTTAGGGGTTTCTGGATCAACAATAAGGATTTTATAACTAAAACTCATAAGCGAGCTTTAGTATATCTAAAGATTAATTGGATTTTGAGAGGGCAAGAATTTTAATCTTGCCCCTGGTTATTTAGAATAATTCTTTAATGTTTGAAATAAACTGGTCCACCATCAGGGGCTTGTAAAATACTTCCATGGCACCTTTCTCTTTTAGACTCTGTGCCGTGTACTCACTATGTCCTGTGATGAACACAAGTTTTGGAGCATTTTCCATCTGATTCACAAACTCCAATAGTGCAAGTCCATCACCATCAGGCATACGCACATCGGAGATTACAAGATCAACCGGGTTATCTTTTAAGAACTCTATTGCCTGGTTACCTGAATAACGAGAGGCCGCTTTGAAGTCATCAAACTCAAAGGCCTCCTTCATTAGATCAGCAATACTTGTCTCATCATCAACAATAAGGATTTTTCCACTCATAACTTTCTACAGTGCTCTCTACTACTGACCTCTAAGGTCTTTTCTTAAAATCTTACCAACATTACTCTTTGGAAGCTCATCTCTGAACTCAATCATCTTTGGACATTTGTATCCAGTTAGCTCTTTTTTACAAAATTGCAAGATCTCATCAGCTTCTAGTTCAGTGCCTTCTTTTTTAACAATAAAGACCTTTACCACTTCACCACTTTTATCATGTGGCACACCAATAGCTGCTGCTTCCAATACCTTTGGGTGAGACACAATAACGTCTTCCACTTCATTAGGATAAACATTGAAGCCTGAGACCAAAATCATATCTTTTTTACGATCTACTATTTGAAAGAAACCTTTCTCATCAACACAGGCAATGTCACCTGTTTTAAAGTATCCATCTTTAGTAAATACTTTTGCAGTCTCTTCTGGACGATTCCAATAACCCTTCATTACCTGAGGGCCTTTAATTGCCAACTCTCCAGGTTCGTTGATTCCAACTTCCTCTTCGTCGTCATTTAAGATCTTCACATCAGTAGATGAAATAGGAAGACCAATCTTTCCATTGTATTCTTTAAGATCCATCGGATTAATACATGCGGCCGGAGAAGTCTCTGTAAGCCCATATGCTTCAATCAGCGGCTTTCCAGTAACACTTCTATACTCTTGTGCCACTTTTTTCTGTACGGCCATCCCGCCACCCAGAGTAAGCTTTAGGTTTGAGAAATCAAGCTCTCTGAAGTCTTTGTTATTTAATAAAGCGTTAAACAGTGTGTTCACACCAGTGAAGGCCGTGAACTTCCACTTTGATAGTTCTTTTACAAAGCCAGGAATATCTCTTGGGTTTGTGATCAATACATTCAAGGCCCCAATGGAGCTGAAGATAAAGCAGTTCGCTGTAAGTGAGAAGATATGGTAAAGCGGCAGAGGTGTGATGATGATCTCCTCACCTTCTTTAATCATTCCACTAATCCATGCTCTTGCCTGAACCATGTTGGCCACAAT
>JAGSHJ010000137.1 GCA_023954595.1 Bacteriovoracaceae bacterium
AAGATACTAAAAGGTTTAAAGACGACAAAGATGCGCAAGAGCATCTTGCAAACACAAAGGTTCTCTCAACTATTAATGCGGATGATTACGATACTATTTTCTACCCGGGTGGACATGGACCGATGTGGGATTTGGCCGAAGACAAAGATAGCATTAGATTGATTGAAGACTTTTATAATAAAGGAAAGTATGTAGGTGCTGTATGCCACTCTCCTGCAGCACTAGTTAATGCCAAAAATAAAGATGGAGAGCCAATTGTTTCAGGAAAAAGAGTAACAGGATTTACCAATTCAGAAGAAGAGGCCGTAGGACTCAAAGACGATGTTCCGTTTCTGCTTGAAAATAAGTTGAAAGAGCGTGGCGGAAAATATGAAAAAAGAGACGACTGGGAAGCATTTAGCATTGTAGATGGAAACCTAATTACAGGACAAAATCCGGCATCATCTAAAATGGTCGCCGAAGAAATTATTTCTCACATGAACTAGTAAGCGAGGTCCTCCAGAAGGGGGACCTATTTCGTTTCACCTTCCGGGTTCTTTTGTGCCTTCAGCTTTAACAATAGGCCATTCATAAAATTGCGTAAGAATTGATCTTTACACTCACGATAGTTCTTATGTCCGGCCTTTCTGAAAAAAGCACTTAATTCATGCTTACTGACTCGTAGATCCGCCAGTTCAAACATCTCAACAACATCTTCAGCTTTCAGATTAAAAGCAATCATTAGCTTTCTAAGAACAATGTTATTATTGAGGCTTGTTTCAGGTTTTGGGATTTCACCATCTTTCTTGCCACGTTTTTGGATTATTAGTCCATTTAGAAAGCTTGCTAGGACTATTGCTGAACAGCTTTTATACTCAGGATCATCATCCTTTTTTAACCACTGGTTCAACTCTTCTTTATTTACATAGAATTCTGCAAGTCCAAAGACTTCGATCATCTGGGTGTCATTATAATTTAGTAGGTATCTTACTCTTCGTAATACGTCGTTATTTGTCATGGATTAGGCCTTGTTAATTTTGTAATTGTGATACTACCACGCAGGCCAGAACAAGACCAAAAGAATTAGGGAGTCTAAAAATTATGACTCCCTATGTAATATAATTAGATGTTTAGGTTTTTGCCTTCAAAATCTTTTGAACTATGACGCTCTACCACCTGTTGGTCTTCTTCTCCCCAACTTCGGTTTACAAGCCTTCCTCTTTTAACGGCCTTTCTCTGTGATATTTCTTGAGCCCAACGAACCAAATTTTTGTATTCGTGAACTGCTAAAAATTCTGCTGCATCGTATAGTTTGCCTTCAACAAGAGCTCCATACCAAGGATAAATGGCCATATCAGCTATCGTGTACTCGTCCCCTGCAATAAACTTCTTATTTGCCAGTTCTTTGTCTAGTAGATCAAGCTGCCTTTTGGTCTCCATAGTGAATCTATCAATTGGATACTCGAAATGTTCAGGAGCGTAGGCATAGAAATGACCAAATCCGCCACCTAGATACGGAGCGCTTCCAACTTGCCAAAATAGCCAGTTCATAACTTCTGTCTTTTTGGAGATATCTTCAGGCAAAAACTTATCGAACTTCTCAGCTAGGTACAGCAGGATACTTCCAGACTCAAAGATAGAGATTGGATTTCCATTATTCTTATCAACGAGTGCTGGGATTTTTGAATTTGGATTAATTGAAACAAACCCACTTGTGAATTGATCCCCCTCACCGATATTAATTAAATAAGCGTCATATTCTGCTTCTTTAATTCCGAGCTCTAATAACTCTTCGAGCATGATCGTAACTTTAACACCATTGGGTGTGGCCAATGAATACAATTGGAATGGATGCTCTCCTACTGGAAGTTGTTTTTCAACTCTAGCACCTGCAGTCGGCCTGTTGATTCCAGCAAATTTACCACCATTTCCCTCTACGTGTTTCCATACTTTAGGGACTTCATATTTAGAACTCATTGCTACTCCTTATATAACCATTTTCATTCACTAGAATAACATAAAAAAGCGTGCGATATATTCATAGGCCTAACAAAGCTTTGAATCTCGCACGCATAGTATTTTTTAGGACTTTACAAGCTCTTGTACTTTTCCAACAAGTCTTGGGTCACTCGGTGCAACATCTGGAAAGAACCTCTCAACTACATTACCGTTTTCATCCAATAGAAACTTCTCAAAATTCCAGTGAATGTCGTGGGCTTCACCAGAGATTAGACCTTTCTCTGTTAGAAGCTTTTCAAAAGTGCCATCTTCGTTTCGTACAGCATCTTTTTTTCCTTCGGTAAGGGCCTTAAATAAAGGGTGTTGTCCCTCTCCCTTTACGACAACTTTTTCATTGATGCCAAACTTCACACCAAAGTTAACCTTACAAAAGCTCTGGATTTCTTTATTTGTTCCAGGCTCTTGTTCTAGAAATTCATTTGCTGGAAAGCCAAGAATCTCAAGCCCTTGATCTTTATACTCTTTATAAAGTGCCTGTAAGGCCTCATACTGTGGTGTCAATCCACACTTAGAAGCGGTATTTACCACTAAGAATGCTTTGGCCTTATAATCTTTAAGTGTTTTTGTTTCGCCTTGGGCCGTTTTAAATTCAATATCTGCTACATTACTCATAATTTCTCCTTAAGCTTGTTCTTTGAGAGATTCCATATCAATTACGAATCGATACTTAACATCTCCATTTTTCATTCTTTCAAAAGCAGTATTAATATCCTGCATATCTATCATTTCACATTCTGGATAAATATTATGTTCAGCACAAAAATCAATTACCTCTTGCGTTCTTTCAGTTCCACCAATGACTGAAGCTGCAACTCTTCTTCTACCACCAAGTAGTAATCCAGCATGAAAAGGAGGAATCTCATCAATTGCTCCAACAAGAATTAGTGTTCCATCAATATCAAGAGTTTGAATATAAGGAGACAGATCATGTGCTACAGGAACTGTGTCTATAATCACATCTAGTGATTTAGCTGCACTTTTCATCTGTTCTTCATCCTTAGAGATCACAACCTTGTCTGCACCTAGATCAATTGCATCTTTTGATTTTTTATCACTAGTAGTAAAAACCGTTACGTGTGCGCCCATCGCAGAGGCAAGCTTTACGGCCATGTGTCCTAGGCCACCAAGACCTATGACGCCAACTCTATCACCCTCTTCAACTCCCCACTCTTTTAATGGCGAGTAAGTTGTAATTCCGGCGCATAGGATTGGGCCAACTTTAGCCAAGTCCATTGTTTTAGGAATGTCTAAAACGAATTCTTCTCTAACTACAATATGGTTTGAGTACCCACCATAAGTGATACTTTCATCAATACGGTCTTTACTATTATATGTTTGAGTAGAGCCTTGCTCACAAAATTGTTCCTCATGATCGTGACAAGGAGCACATTCTTGGCAGGAATCAACCATACATCCTACTGCTACAGTGTCGCCTTTTTTATATTTTTTAACCGAAGAGCCGACATCACTTACGATCCCCACGATTTCATGGCCTGGAACTAAGGGGTACATAGAGCCATGCCAATCGTTATGGGCCTGATGTAGATCTGAGTGGCACACTCCACAGTATTTAATGTCTATGGCGATATCGTTTTCTCTTAAATCTCTTCTTTCAAAGCTATATGGTTTTAATTCTGATTTGCTATCAAATGCGGCATAACCAATTGTTTTCATTATATCCTCCTAGGATTTAGTTTGCATGCAAAGCATTCTAACAACACGAGGCGATTCATGCAAACCTTTGCATACAAAATAAAAAAGAACAAAGTGATTTCAAATAGTTAGAGACTTAATAATTAATATATCGATAACCGGTTTCAAGGTAGACCTTCAATAAAGTCAAGGCCTCACCCCAGCCACAAGCGCAGTCCATAAACCACGACTCTCCTTTTTCACTCCTAGGATATCCCCTATCTTCTAGCACTATTAATGTGCCCTTGTTTTGCGGTCGCAAGTTAAAGCTCACTACTGTAGGTTGATCAAAAACACCACCATGCCATGAATATGAAAACCTCTCATTTTGAACAAACTCTTTTATCTCTGCACTTTCATTCGTAGTTATTTTGTCCGCACCAAAATCTTTCCACCTAAAAACGATCTCTTTAGATTCTAAATCCAAATAGGTACCGCAGGTGAACCAAGCATCCCAGCCCTGTGCAGAAGTGATTGTTGCAAAAACCTCTTCAACAGGAGCATCGATATATGTTTTATACTCTATTGCTTCTAGATAACTCGACATTTGATTCCTCCATTTCAGAGGCAATCACATAATTTAAAAGATCACACATTCAACACTTAGATTAATGTTAAGAAAGAGCCTTATGCCAATATCGCTCTTGTGATAATGTGTACTTATGACAACAAGCAAACAAATTGAAACAAAATTAGGAGAACTTCTTCAAGAATCAAATCTAGGAGAGGTTATTAAGTCCGAGGACGTTCAAGAGCTTTGGAGTGGCTACGGTAAGATTCAAAGACTCCAACTAGATGGTAAAAATCCAAAAAGTGTCATAATCAAAAAGATTGAAATTCCAGGATCTATTAGTCACCCAAGAGGATGGAACACCCCTCTATCCCATAAACGTAAAATGAAATCCTACCAAGTAGAATCAAACTGGTATGCAAACTACAACTACATTGATGATGCTTGCAGAATTCCAAAATGTCTTGGAAGCTACAGCGAGGGTGAAACTCATCTCATCTTAATGGAAGATCTGGCCCTTAGTGGATATTCAAAAGTTCTAGATTCTGTAGAGTGGACAGAGATTGAAACTTGTATAAAGTGGCTTGCGCATTTTCATGCAAGATTTATGAGTGTAAGTCCCCAAGGACTGTGGAGTACAGGAAGCTATTGGCATTTAGAAACACGACCTGATGAACTCAATAAGATCACTTGCCCAAGGCTTAAATATAGTGCAGGGCTTATAGATAGAAAGCTCGAAGCTGCCAAGTTTAAAACGATAATCCATGGGGATGCAAAGCTTGCTAATTTCTGTTTCTCTGATGATCTGACTCAAGTTGCAGCAGTGGACTTTCAATACGTAGGTGCTGGTCGCGGTATGAAGGATCTCGCCTACTTTATAAGTTCTTGCATGGATTCAGACGAGTGCAAAAAGCATGAGCACAAAATCTTAGATACTTATTTCTTAGAGCTAAAGCATGCCGTAGATGAATCTCATATAAATTTTAAAGAATTAGAGAGTGAGTGGAGGCAGCTGTACCCATATGCTTGGGCGGACTTTTATCGTTTTTTAAAAGGATGGAGTCCAGAGCATTGGAAAGTACATGCTTATAGCGAAGAGATATCTAGAAAGGCTCAAAGTGAGATTTTAAACAACCTCACAGCTACTGCTCAAGATGCTGCCCTTGCTGCTGGAGAAGTTATAAAATCGACCAAAGAGTTCACTATTCAAAAAAAGAATGGAAACTCCCTTGCTTCAAGTGTCGTCACAGAAGCAGATTTCAAGGCACAAGAAGCAATTCTCAAGGGACTCAACTCTTCTATTGAAGCTTATGACTTTGGACTCTTAACAGAAGAACTAAAAGACGATGGCAGTAGACAACAAAAGGCATATTTCTGGTGCATTGATCCACTTGATGGCACGTTAGCGTTTAGTGAGAACAGGCCTGGATATGCTGTATCTATTGCCCTTGTGGAAAGAGATGGAACACCTGTGATTGGCGTTGTGTATGACCCTGTAGAAGACAATTTATACAGTGCAAGTATTGGAGGCGGCTCTTTTAAAAATGGTAAGAGTTTGAATGTGTCTATGCCCTCTAGTTCAAGGCCTAAGTTATTTGCAGATTTAAGTCTTAAGGCCGACCCAAAATTTGATAGATTAAAACAAGAGTATGAGGTGTGCTTTGGCGCTGGTGCTGTCATGAACTCAATCTGGTGTATTGAAAACTCTCCGGCCAGTTATATCAAATACCCTAAAGAAGAATTAGGGGGTGGAAGCCTTTGGGACTTTGCGGCCGTATCATTAATCGTCAATGAAGCAGGTGGACATGCCCATGACTACTATGGAGATCCAATTGATTTAAATAGAAAAGATTCTACTTATCTAAATGATAAGGGGATTATGATCTCAAGCAAACCTATCTAACAGCATTTTTGCAAACATCACTAGGGTCCAGTGTCTTAAGTAAATTAATAGTGTGTCTTCTTAATGCTAAGTCATTTGATGGAATACTTCTAAATTTCCCGGTAAGTTTTTCGTCAAAATTCGTCGGTGTAAGGGAGAAAAAGAACCTCTCATCTAAACTTGCACTAACATATGCTTTGGAATCTATTTGAATAGTTCGATCATGTCGAAGAGTAAAGGCGTGATAAAGGTGATTTTGAGGGTCACAAAATGAAAACTGAGCTCCTTTAGTGGAGTTAAAGATCACAGTCGGAGACAAATTTTTAAATAGTCTAGCAACATAGTAGTCAAAGTTCGCAGTCAAGGACTTGTCATTTATAAGGCCATAGTCTGATCCAACTATTGTTTGGCGTATGAGTTTATTCTGCCCAGACTGCAGGGTTTTAAAGATATGATCAAAAAACCACATAGCTGACTCAAAACTCTGGCTAACCTTTGGTTGTCCTCCGCACTGTGCAGGCCCTGTCTCCCCTAACCAAACTTCAGTTATAGAATTCTTTTTTGCTTCTTCTACAACTGATTGTGCTTGATTTAAGTACTCACGTGTTTGGATGGCATCAAGCATATTACGTCTTGTGGCCTTTTCAACTTGTACAGGGCATCTGTCAGATTGAGTTGGGTAATAATGCCAGGTATAAATATCAAGTTCATCTTTCAACTCATTCATTAGCTCAATTGAGTTCATCGTAAATGTACTAAACACTTCTCCTAAAATCGGCCAGAATGCATTGGCAGGACCTGCGAGTTTTGCCAATGGAAAGTGCTTTCTTATAAGCTTTTTAACTTCACGATAATCTTTGGCATATTCTTCCATAGAAATTTGCCCTTTAATTCCATAGTTCAGAAAAAACGCGTTTATTTCATTACCTAGTTCAAAGAGTTGTAATTCAGGCATGACCTTCGAAAGATTGATTAAGAAGCTCTCCATTGCTTCATAATCAAGTCCGTCTTCACTTCTGTATCCAGGGCCAATGTTTAAAGTCAGAAGAAGTTCAAGGTTGTTTCTAGAGACAAAGTCTTTGATAGAGAGAATTCGCTCTTTATTTAAAATTGTCTGAAAGCCTCGATCAAGTTCTTCCTTTGTTAGCTTTGTTCTATTCGAATTCAATTCATATAATACGGAGTCTGCTTCTGATCCACCAAGGCGCAGAGTAAATGGTGCCAATGGAGAAACAAGCCTATCCAGTTCAGCTCTATTAAAATCAAATGGTGTTGTTTTAGTTCCACCTCGTCCTCCCTCAAACGCCATCGATCCTTCCCACCATTTTCCACCCAGAACTTGTCCCATATCAAGGGCAAAGGATAGAAATCGAGGTTGGACTTTAGAGTAGGTGGAGTAATTCTGGTTTTTAATGTCTATAGTCCTATCAAGCTCTTTTGGGCCAATAAGAAACAATACTAGTATTATTGCTAAAACAACTGTTGCAAAGATTGTGATTTTAGAAGATATTTTCATCAGGATTCCAAACATTCTGTATTGGTAAATTTATTAAATATTTTGAAACAAATTGTATCCCAGATCCTATTCATCTTAAAACATTATTGTAGAAACGCTCAGCGTAATCGAGTAGAATAACGACATGAATAACCTTCAAACAACATTAGAAAAGATTTACGATATATCCAGTGAGAGACTTCGCTACGCCGAAGGAAAGAATGGT
>JAGSHJ010000267.1 GCA_023954595.1 Bacteriovoracaceae bacterium
AAGGAAGACCTTTGAACTCACCAGGCAATGCTCCTGCTATATTTGTTATGGATAAGAAGGGCAATCTTTACTTTCATTCTAACCCCGAACCCGGACGGTTTCATCACTCTTCATTTTTGGCCGGAGAGGATGTACTGAGTGCAGGGCAGCTTAAAGTAAAAGATGGAAGAGTTCTTTATATTGACAATATATCCGGACATTACAAACCTGGTCAGGTTCATGCCTATCAAGGACTCTATAAGCTCCTAAAAGAAGGCGTAGACTTCTCACAGGCGAAGGCCAAGCTCATTAATTTGGCAGATCATTAGTCTTTAAAATTGAGATTAGTGTGGTAAGTAAGAATAAAATATTTAACAAATGGAAAAAATGAAGATCACAACGTTTAAAGAACTGAAATTACATGAATCAATATTAAAGGTCCTAGAAGAGATGGGCTTTGATACTCCTACTGAAATCCAAGCAAGCGCTATCCCTGTGCTCCTAAATACAAACAAAGACTTTGTAGGCCAAGCACAGACAGGAACTGGTAAGACTGCCGCATTTGGTATTCCTCTTTTATCAAGAATCGACTTTGATGACAGCTCTGTTCAGGCATTAGTTTTGGCCCCAACAAGAGAGCTTGCTAATCAGGTAGAGAAAGAAATTAAAAAGTTTGGAAAGTACACTCCTGTTAGAACCACTTGCATCTATGGTGGAACTGGCTATGAATCACAAATCAAAGCACTTAGAAGTGAAAAACCACATGTGGTTGTGGGCACTCCTGGTCGTGTTATTGATATGATTGAGAAGAAGATACTAAAGCTTGATAACGCCAAGTTTTGTATCCTTGATGAAGCTGACGAGATGCTTAATATGGGCTTCTTTGAAGATGTTCAAACTATTCTTTCAAGGTTTCAGTCCAACCGCCAGCTGATGATGTTCTCAGCAACAATGCCAAAGCAAATTGTTCGCTTAATCAATGACTCATTCAATAAGCCTGAGATGGTTAAAATTGAGAAGAAATCACTAAGTAACGACGACATTGAGCAGAAGTACTTTGTTGTTCGTGAGAAGCATTTTAAAGAAGCAATCGCTCGTCTTATTGATGACGCTGAAGACATGTACGGAATCATCTTCTGTAAAACAAAGCTTGAGACCAAAACAGTTGCTGATGATCTAAAGGGTAGAGGTCATGACGCCGAAGTTCTAAATGGTGACATGGGACAAGCAGAACGTGATCATGCCATGAATAACTTCAAGACTAAGAAAGTTAATCTATTGGTATGTACAGATGTTGCTGCTAGAGGAATTGACGTAGATAACCTTACTCATGTTTTTAATTATGGAATCCCTAGAGACAATGAGTCATATGTTCACAGAATCGGTAGAACTGGACGTGCTGGAACTAAAGGGAAAGCATTCACTATAACTAGTCCTAAGTCTGCTTATCTAATGAGAGGCATAGAGAGACACATCAATAAAAAGATCCCTAAAGACACACTTCCTACAGTTTCAAAACTAAAGCGAAACCTGGTTGCAAAAGAGCTTGATGGCGCAAACTTTATTGTTGATGCAATAAAGCTCAAAGGCGATGAGTTTAAACTGGATGAATCTTTTGATCTGGTTGAGAATCGTTTTGACTCACTTTCAAAAGAAGAACTTCTAAAGCTTATGTTTGTATGGAAGTTCAATAAAGAGATGAGAAGATATAATAATCTCTCTGACATTGAATCTGTAATGGACGATGGTGGAAAGCCAAAGGCCAATCAAAGAGAGAAAGCTGGAAGAAATCGTCGTGCTGCCAAGGGCAGAACTGAGAGATCAGGTAGAGACGGTGGTGGAGATAGACGTAAACCTTTTAAGGGTAAATCATCTAAAGGCAAAAGCTCTGGAAGAAACAGACGCTAATTTTTAACACACAACTTTAAGATAACTAGGCCTGACATATGTCGGGCCTTTTTTTGGTTAAATCTCAATAAAGCTATTACTTGCAGGTAAAGTAAAATCGATGCCTGTAGAGTCTCTTAGCGTGGTTGAGCTTAGGCTTGATTCATCAATAGGGGTCATCACGAGGTTTAATACTCTGCTGTTTGAGTCGTCATCCAAGTCTGTTAATGTAATCTTTCTTATTTGGCCTTTGAGTTTGTTTATGTAAGTTGAATGTGCACCAACTACGGTCCAAGGAACACTTAGTGTTTTAGTCGTTGCTACAGTATTTTCCAAAACGTCATTCATATAGCATTTAACTTCTGTCGCACTGACTGAAAATTTAAAAGATCCCAATTTATTATGTTCTAGCCTTGTGACATTCGCTGTAATGTATTGGTTTTCATATTTTAATAAAGGTAGCCCACCACTATCGATATAAATTGAAGTCACGGAGCTATTAGTTGCGATGGGATAGACATTGCCACCTTGTGAAGAATCCCAAATCAGCTCCACTTCTATTTCCCAGTTGGCCCCTGTTGGAGTCCACGGGGTGTCAAATGTACCATAAGTGGTAGATCCGTCGAAATTAACAGTGTAGGACTTCTGCGAACTACCATTAATTTTATAATTGTCTTTTTCACCACAAGATACAAATAATGCAATTATACTAGATAGCAACAAATACTTCATTTCTCTCCCAATGTTTCTCTTATTATTATAGTAACATTTAAACGGCTCTGAACTAGATTGAATCTATTAATAAGGGCCATTCTATTGAAATGACAGTACTTGCTGGGTGTAAAGTGTTGAGACTAAGTAAGTTGAGTTGTGCCCAGGCTGAAAGTGCCCAAAATTTGGGTAAGGACTTAGTTAAGTCTACTTAACTTTTTGGTGGAAACTCAAAAGATGTTGGTCCTAAGATACCTTTTCTAAAGTCATTTAAAACGATTTTGTAGATATGGTCATAATCATATCCACCACCTTTAATTAAACAACCTCTGACCTTTCCTATGTGGTCACAAGCACTAATTAGATCCTCTGGTAGGGTTTCAAATTTGTACTGCTTCATAAACGTCTCAGACTTGTTCTTTATACAATGCTTTATAATGAAGCAAGCTGAGTCATCTGGAGTGACAACGTGGTCAGGAATAGCGTGAATAGCAGATAGCCACATTGCGTGTCTTTGCTCATCAATTCTAGGAGGCATAACACCTGGAGTATCTAGAATCTCTGTATTGCTGTCGGCCCTAACCCAAATTTGAGTTTTTGTCTGACCTGGAGTTGCTGCAGCTTTTGTAGCATCTCTTCCAGCTAGTCTGTTGATGATGGTGGACTTTCCAGTGTTTGGAAGACCTAGGATCATCATCTTGATGTGGTCTTTCTTTTCAATATTGGCATTTGATTTAAGACGGTGAGCATGAAGAATGTTGTGTGCTGTAGAGATAATTGTCTTAATAGAGTTCTTATCCAGAGCATTGATAAAGAGAAACGACTCCTCTTTTTCAGTGAAGTACTTCTTCCAAAGTGCTGTGGCCTTAGGGTCTGCCAAGTTTGTTTTATTTAAAACGATTAAGTAGGGCTTGCCGTTACTGTCTGAGTAACTTCCCTTGTTTCCGGAGGCCAATGGTGCACGAGCATCTCTAACTTCAATAACGATATTTACTGATTTGATCTTTTTCTTGATCTCTTTTACGGCCTTGTTCATGTGGCCTGGGAACCAGTTGATTCGCTTGTTTTCTAGATGCTCTATGCCTGTTAGTTTTTTTCTTTTGGCCATGGGGAATTAAGAAAGTAAGATATCAATATAAGTCGTACCACTATTGATGGTAGACTTCGGTTTAGCGTTCTGACCTTTAATTAAAACTTTCTTTTCAGTAAAAAGTCTTTTTAGGTGAGCTTTAGAAATAAGCTGTAGAGCCTCATTTTCATCTTGCTCTTTAAGGGCGTTCATTAGGACTACATCTAAACGTGGTTGAGGAGCCTCAAGCTCAACAGTTACACGAAAAGAATTCTCTGGTTGTTCTGGTATTTTATAATTCATAGCTTCATCTATCACTGCCTGCGCATGGAGTCAATTTAATCCTCTCAGAGATTAATTTGGCCATACATTCAACTTCTCCATGCAGGACTGGAAGAAGTTGAAAGTACCAGCACAGTAAACTTAGATGAGTTTAAAGATATCTTGTAGGAAGAAGATCACGATCTCAATCAAAATCAAAAGAATAATGATCCATTCCAAACGACTTGAATGTCTGTGGTTTAGTTCATTTGAGAGAATGGATAAAATCTCATCAATTGTTTGAATCTTCTTCGATAGAATCTCTATCCTAGGTCTGAGCTCCAAGTAATCAATTGTCCTTGAGTAGAAACTATCAAATTCAGGGTAGAGCCAAAAGAACTCTGGCTTATCCAGAATTGAATACTCAAAGCTCATTTTTGTTTTCTTTAGATAGAGTTCCCCTTGGAGTTTAGAGATTTCTTTTTTAGACTTTTTGATCTTTCCTGTTTGTGCCAAGTCTTTTGGAATCTTTCTATTCACCTTCATAAGCCTCAATACATCATCCTCAATGTGGGAGAGTCTCAAAGACTGGGCAATGGCATGAGAAATAGAGAACTTTATCTCCAAGCTATT
>JAGSHJ010000262.1 GCA_023954595.1 Bacteriovoracaceae bacterium
AATTTTGCCTTTATTTAGGAAAACACTGGTAGGTGTTGAATTTACTCCAAGTTCTAATCCCGTCCCCCTATCCTCTAAGAATGTAAAAGGATAATCATTTTTGGTAATAAATTGCTTGATTTGTGATCTAGATTCAAAGGGATTTATTGCATATATTGATTGTGCTTGGATCTTTCCGTTCTCTACCGAACTTTTAAGCCTTGCCATCTCTATTTTACAAGGACCACAAGTAGTCATCCAAAATATAGCCAGCGCCTTACTCTCTGGGGGGAATTGGACCAACTTACCTTCTGGAATTGTGTATAAGTCCCGTGCTTCCAATTGCTTCCCATGGGCACTGAAATTGTTGACGATGGTAGGGTATTGCCGATACAGAGCAAATATAATTAGAATTAAGAAGACACAATTTGATTTTGTAAAAAAACGTTTCATTAGCTATCCATAGCAAAAGCAAGCTCTCGAAGCTCTAAAGCGTTAAACGGAAGCCCCACTGTCTTTAAATTTAATTTTGATACTATTTTTACAGACTCTGAAAGTCTTTCACATAGTTGTCCTCGACAAACAAACAAGACTAACTTCATGTTTGGAAGGTCTTTGACAAACTTCTTGAGGGCGGTTGATTTATCTTCAAACGGTACTGCATATTTAAGTGGTATATAGTCTCTCTCTTCAACCCGCCTTAAGTCTATAAGAGTCGTATTTCTTTGATTAATTAGTTCCATGGCCTCGCTTGGGTTTCCTCTGAAAAACAATTCTTTTTCTGCCAAGTATCTTTGAGATAATTTCAGTTCTTGGGATATGAGCTGCAAAACTTCAACTTTAGCCAATGAGTAGATCCTGTAGTTTTTGAAACGACTAACTTTCAAAATTCCAACCTTTGCCATTGCTAGTAAATGAAGTGAGATGTTTTGAGATGATTGATTAAACTGGATTGCACAGCTTTCTACAGTCCTAGGAGCGAAGGAGATAAAGTTAATTAGTTGTAGTCGAATGGGAGAGGCCAAAGTCTTAAATAGCTGGGCACAATCCGAATATTGCTCATTTTTTGTCATAAAGAATCCTAACTCAGAATATGCCTTGACGCAATTTCTATTCAAGAATAACCTTGAATAGGTTAAGACTAGGAGGTTTCATGTTTAATCATTGGTCATATATTATTTTTAGAACCTGTTTGAGTTCTATATTTCTTGTCGCAGGCATTGGTCATGTCTTATCCCCAGACAAACTTGTTGCAAGGCTCGTACTAAGTCCTGGGTGGCCATTGTTAGCACCTTTTTTTGATCCTAAGTTGCTTATAGTTCTTACTGGTATTGTCTTGCTGGTTGGTGGGCTTGGCCTTTTATTTAACTTCAGGCCAAAACAAAGTGCATTTGTATTAATTGGTGTTTTGATACCAATAACTCTTACTGTCCAAGTCGGAAGCAGTGCCACTTTAGGGCCGTTATTCAAAAATATAGCTATCCTTGGTGGACTTGTTCTTGTTGCATTTCAAAAGGAAAGGATGGAAGAATGCAAAAAATAATATATCTCCTAATATGTGTTGGACTATTAATTACTTCATTCTCTTTTGGGAAAATTGTTGGTGAGAAGGATGATCAACAAAATATAGCTTTGCTTGTGCGCAAGCCCAATCATCTTAAGGTCTCCCTTTTAACACTTTATGAAATGAAAAAGGATCAAACAGGTGGTGGTTATAAATCTGCGAGCATAATTGTTTGTGGAAAAGATGGAGTCGAATCTCTAAAAAAAGGCGGAGTATTTTCTAAAGATCTTTTGGAAATTAAAGACAAGGAAATTTCTGTAAAGGCTTGTGGAGTCACAATGAAAAAGTTTGATATCCGCAAAAATGAACTGGATGAAAAGGTCGAAATTGTAAAAAACGGTCTACTTGAAATGATAAGACTTAAAAGGGCCGGATATTTAGGTATTGATCTTTAGAGCTATTTACAATCCTCAGGGGATAAATACTCTTGTCCGCTGAACACCTTTTCTTTTAGAAACTGATACTTTTCAGGATTTGAATCAAGTAGTCCCTGAGGGTTAAATCTGTATGCTGCCATACTCTCGGCAAAGTCCTCTGAAGGATTCGTTTCACCGTACTTGGAAATGATCTTATCTGGCATGCTCGTGCTCATTGCTGTGTAGTGGACCTGCATATCAATCATGTTTTGCTCTAACTGTGACGTCAAATCTTGGTTATTCTCCTCATAAAAGTCTTGTGCACTGGTAAAGCTATTACTTGGCTTAGGTGTTAAATCAAAGGAGAAGTCACTCAGGCCAAATTCCTCTTCTGGCTCAGTGATTTCTTTTTTATAAGACTCTTCTATTTCTATTTTTTTGTCCTGGTCTACATGCCATCCACTTAGTTTTAACCATTGTGGCTCGGTATCTATTTTAAGCTCTCCCGCAACATAATGTGCCAGCTCATGAAAGGCGGTATACTCTTTTGCCTCATCACTTAAACTATCCGCAGCTCCAAATACTCTCACAGATGAGTTAGCATAGGTATCTCCCTCGTGCCCTTTATCGTGGGTGAATTGCTTATTAGTATTCATTGGAAATAGGTGCTTGGGGTAATCTAGGACTCCTTGGAAGAATGGGTCTATTTCGTCTTTATTCCAAGGCCTTGAATTTTTAAATACATGGTGAGAAGGGTTGAGCCCGTACTTTAATATCATATATAAAAACTTGATGCCTCTTTGCTCTCCAAATACGGCCTGAGATAAACAACTCACATCCCTACAGTGGGAGAACTTTGGGTCCTGTAGATCTACTTTTGAATCGAGGTCTTTTGAACTAACCATCTCTTTAAAATGTTTTATTAGGTCTTGGTCCTCTGAGGGGAGTTTAAAAGCATTGATTGATCCACCATCTCGGTCATCTCTTAGTGCTTGAATTTCATCTTTCATCTGTTGGACGGAGGGAATTGGTTTTTTACAGTTTGCATTTGCAACCATATTATCCGTGGCCGCCTGCCACTGTTTTCTATTAATTATTTTCTCAATGTTTTCTTGAAGCTCTTCAAGGCCTTCACTTCCAAAAGATCCTAAATGAGATGCACACGTTATCTTTCCATCAGAAACCTTCGTTTCATGTGCTTCTAGGGTGAATGTGAACAGCATTAATAAAGCGAACTTCATGAGTTCTTTATCGGTAATTTAGCTTAAGTTCTTAATATTATTCAGTTGGGCGACTGCTGGCAGATTTCTTAATAAAATTCGATATTTCGCCCGCCTTGGTAAGGCCTACCATTGATATGGCAAAAGCGTGTCCAAACCAGCGAATCCTTTCAACCTTGGCGTTGTAGGCATCAGCTAGGTTATATTGGGTTCTCGCTGGCACTCCTGAATCCTGGGTAGAAATATATAGGAGTACATCTTTACTTGGAGAGGCATACTCCAAGGGGTCTATGTTAATGGCCTTTTTTAAGCTTTGATTATACTGGTCTAAACTCTTGTATCTATCACTACTAAAGCGAAGCTTTCTCTGCTTTTTGACATCAGAGGTTGTGGAGTAGGTTAAAATCTCATGTAGAGGCCCGCCTGTGACAGTTCCTACAAATGTTTTTAACTTTGAAAAATTAGGCCATTGATCACTATATTTCTTTCCATAGCTGAACATTGCACTTGCATAGATGCCTCCAAGGCTTGAGCCATAGATGGCCGTAGGCTCTGGGTGTGTCTCTAGAAATAGATTTACTGTTTTAAAAACTCTTAGAGTCAATTCATCATGGATATTTAAATCTTTCACCACCGAATTTGGTTGTGTGTAGTTTAGGATGTAAACCTTATGTCCTCTTCGACATAAACCTCTTGCTAGTTTTTTATCTATAAAGTTCGCGCCACCCGTAGGGGGAAGTATTAGGGTTTGCCCTAAAACAGTGCGCTTATCAGGAGTATATTCTATTAGGCTCTCATTATTGGCCAATTTTGTTCTCTCTTTAGTGCAAGCGAGGGGGTCACTTGCGTTTAACATAAATAAAAGTAAAAAAGCATAGGCCATCAATGAATCCTAAATCTATAAATAAGACATATAAACCAGTGCTAGCTTGATAAATGCTATGTTTTGTTAGGAAAAATTAATTGGGGTGTTAGGAATATAACACCCCCATATAATCATTGCTTGTGAACTTCAATGGGATGCGGGTCTTGGGTAAGATTAAACAAACGAAGGAGATTAAAATGAAGCTTATTCTGGGACTACTTATTTCTTATTCTGCATTTGCTGCACAGATGATTCCTGTTGTTGAACACATCAACTACCAAGATGAATCAACCATTGAAGAAAAATGTCATAACCTAGGTGGTATCGAAATTATCTCCTCTGTCGTTTATCGCGAGGCCAGGGCCGGTATCTGTGTTGTAGGTGACAAAAATGAAATAGAGGGCGTGTATGTGGCCGTAGCGAATCAGTTTCTTAGAAATATCTATCAAGAGTATAAGAATGAATCAATCCATGCCAAATGTGAAAATCTTGGTGGGGAATTGCTTGAGTATAGAGCGAGTGTAGATAAAATCACTGGAGGAATTTGTAAACTTCGGTAAAATTATTACAAGATTAAATCTTGGAGGATAATGATGAGCGAAGTTTGGAGAAACTGCAGTATCTGTAAAAAACCTATAATGCAGGGACAAGTG
>JAGSHJ010000512.1 GCA_023954595.1 Bacteriovoracaceae bacterium
AGCCTCTCTGGCCAAACAAAGGCCTACGGCAATAACCTCGACAACAGTGCTTGACGGAAGCGGTGCAGTAGTAAAAATGGGTCCAAATGAGTTTGCTTATGACCTAAGACTTCCAAGTGACAAAGGACTACTTCCCTTGAATCACCCGGTAAGGCTTGCCCAAGAACTAAAAATGACCCATCTAGCTGAAGATGGTTTTGATATCCAGAGCCATCCCCTAGTAGAGCAACTTCTAAAAAGTAATTCAAAGAAGTCTGCAGCAATAATAAAAAGACCTTTTAAAGCAGGCGAAGTCTTGATTTTTGCAGATTGGTACAGGTGTCCTAAAGATCTTTTTTATAATTCGGACAATGATATCGCTTTGCTTCTTGATGACGAGCGAGCACTTCTACTTTCTAATAAAATCGATTTATCTACTCTTACCCCTGTAGAAGACACTTTTGAGTTTCTTCCATTTTTTGATTTCTTTTTTCACATTGCATTCAATCAAGGCCTTGGACGTGTGGCGAGCATCGAGCAGCAGGCCAAATCGTTTTGCTCAAAAGATTGGAATGTACAAGGTCTACATATATCTTTGCCTTTTAATGGAAATATTAAACAAATACATAAGCAGGGGCTTCTTATTAACGATCACAATGTTTGTGGTCATCTTTTAGAGCTTTGCTTACCTATAAGTATTTACGACTATCAAATAAAAGACATTATTGAGCGCTTGCTCTTAACAGAGGAAAACTAATGTTCATATTGAGAAACGTTACGATAGCTGATCTTGATGATTTGTATGAATTATCTTCCAAAGTTAAATTTATCAACCTTCCCCATAATAAGTCTCTTATTGAGGGTAAGATATTAAAGTCACAGCAAAGCTTCAAAAAGCCTAGTAAAAACCTCGCGGACAACTACTACCTTTTTGCACTAGAAGACTTTCACACTAGAAACGTCGTCGGCGTTTCCATGATTCACGCCCAACACGGAACAGAAGATGAGCCTCACTTTTTTTTGAAGGTTTCTCAAGAAGTTAAATTTTCCGAAACAATAAATACAGGCTTCACGCACGGTAAACTCAAACTCGGTCTAGATACTGATGGTCCAACAGAAATAGGTGGACTTGTAATTCACCCAGACTTTAGAGGAAACGAGGAAAAGCTTGGCAAGCAGATATCATTTGTTCGCTTTCTCTATATGGCGGTTCATCCAAAGAGATTTAAAAGTGTTGTTCATTCAGAACTAATGCCTCCATTTGATCAAGAAGGTAAAGCACCCCTTTGGGAGGCCGTTGGTCGAAAGTTTATGAGCATGGAATACGATGAGGCCGACATCTTAAGTAGAAACAATAAAGAATTTATTCTTAATCTTTTCCCAAATGAAAATATCTACATGACTCTATTGCCAATGGAGGCTAGAAACGCCGTGGGAAAGGTGGGTAACGACACATTACCAGTCAAATCCATGCTGGAGAAGGTTGGCTTTGAATACATTCATGAAGTGGATCCGTTTGATGGAGGACCTCACTACAGATGTAATTTAAAAGACATTGTTCCTATAAAGAATAAAATCCTAAAAGAGATTAAATTCAGTGAAAATCCTGGGGAAACTCGAAACTATCTGCTCGAGCTTAAAAGTAAAGAATATGACTTTCTTGCCATTAAGGTTCAGGCACATGAGAAAGAAGACGCTTTATATCTTCCTATGAGCTATAAAAATGAGTTTACGGAACAAGCAAAAGGCACTCTTCACGCGATAGAGTTTTAATACTGTTTCTTATTTATAAGAATGCCTCTAGAGCCAATTGCTTCATCTTTATCTGGGTCAGCATCTAAATCTATCTGAGGTTTTCTAAGGTCCATATTTGCACTTTCATTATAGGTTTTTAGTGCATCACTAGTATTCATCTTTTTAGATGTTTTCTTTAGTCGCTTACGTTCCGTTATTAAAAATACAGTGGTGGACTCCTGGCCAGACTTCTCCTTGGCGTGAGCGGCCTCACGCATGGCATGCTGTTTTTCACCTG
>JAGSHJ010000517.1 GCA_023954595.1 Bacteriovoracaceae bacterium
ATTGCTTGAACAGGGTTCTTCGGAACAGCGTTTAGGATAACTTCTTTAATAGCATTAAAGAGTGCGCCCCATCCGTTTGAGTTCGCCCCTACTTTATCTTGCATACCTTCAGATAGAGCTCCAAGACCGGCATTTCCAAGGTCAGCACCTACACCTGGGTTAATAATATTTACCCAGATAATACCAACGAAAACTGCAATTGCTGTCGTTATAAAATAGTATCCAACGGCCTTCGTTCCCATTTTACCAAGAGACTCAGGAGTCCCGAGGTGATACATCGCCATGAATATAGATGAGAATACGAGTGGTATAATTACCATTTTTAGTAAACTAATAAAGATATCACCAACTGGTTTGATGAAATCAACAACGTGTCCGAATCCAGTAAAGTAAAGAATTAGTCCAAGTGCTAAACCTAGCACCATTCCAATACCAATTCTTTGGGCTTCTTTCTTTGAAGCTTCCTGCATTTAATGCCCCTTTTGTAAGTTCTAATTTAATCCGTTTAATATAAACTTATGTTTAAAAATATTTTGACTCTTATTCTCTTAACTTTATTAACTTTTGTAAACGGGGCAAAAGCTAAGGTTGATCCAAAGAATTACGATTTTACTTATGATAAATTTCGCGTGTTCTATCCCGGACAAAAGCTCTCGGATATTAAAGAGAAGTATAAGAACTTAAAACTCATTAATAAGAAAGGAAGTGTTGAAACCTATGAGGCGACAATAACTCATGTGCGCTATGTCTTCCCTCTTTATGTACAAATTAAAAATGAGTTGGTAATCGATTTCTACGCAAAACTTCCAAACTACTTTATCCATGATATTTTTCATCAATCTCTAATCAATAGATTTGGAAAGCAAAATCAATTCCTTCACAAGGACGGAACGTCATTCTATGTCTGGAAAGATGCAGGAGGTATAACTATTACTTATTCAGGCGCCTGTACAATTACATGCTTTCCTATTTTTATTCATGGTATTGGAAATAAAGAAAAGGCCCTCCAAAAAGAGAGCCTACTTATAAAGTTGAACAAAAGTTCAAAAGGTGAATTCGTAAATTAATCGTGCGCCATCGCTCTTTCGTTTCGAGGCTGGAAATTTTCCATCGGATAAATATGTCCTTGAGAAAATCTACAAAGAGTTTGTACCAACTGTCTTATTGGCGCAGGAACTCCCTGAGCACCAAAGAAAGTACAATTAACAGTTAGAAAACTTAAGAGGTCTTCAAACTTCATTTCCACACTTCTATCTCTAAGAGTTGAATCGAGCTTAATGAATGAAAATGAAAATCTCATTTTCTTCTCACCGTCCAAACTCATTACCTTTCTATTATGGACATCAAATAAAATAGCTTCTCCATGGGATTCACCATATCTTTGAATTACAACTCCTTCATCAACTGGAGTTCCCCAAAAACCAACAATCCCATGTGGAGCAAGTGCCCATCCTAGAAAACGATTTATAATCACACGACACTCTAGTTCCATATCAACATGACCAAAGTCTGGGAAACATCCCATATGCCACTCTGTCGAAGCTAGAGAATATACCAGCATCGCCATCTTCTTATATCTATAGACAGAGTAACCCTTCTTTTGAAGAATTGATTCTGGGCCATACTTATCCGAATCACGCGCAGATGCTATTTGTCTTGAAACAGGTAAACTTGCCTCATTTAGAGTTAAAACTCTCATTTTTGGATTTGTTGCCATTTCAGATTCAATTGCCGAAATATCCGAGGAAACTACTTCCTCAAATTTCATGGTCCTTAAAAAGCCACCTATATCTGGATCAAACTCCGCTGAGCGATACCTTATATAGATAGGAAGTCCCATTTTTTTCCCAAACTGAAAATAGCTGTAGTTTTCAATAGTTACAGATTCCATACACCACCTATGACCTCATTATCGAGGATTTTCCCTATCTAGCTTATCGCCACGGTACTTTTCAGCTTTAGTTAATAAATAGTTAAGA
>JAGSHJ010000073.1 GCA_023954595.1 Bacteriovoracaceae bacterium
TTGCCAATAAGATTGAAGCATTCCTACAGCTTGGGGTGATGGTTAAGGATCAGGCGGAAGAGGCCAAGCGTAAAGAAATAAACGAATTAAATAGTAAAATCCGCACCAAAAATACTGTCATTGATACTAAGTCAGTTCAGCGAATTGAGCGCTTAGGCTTTTTAGAGCCAGAGTCTACTGACAGAGATGTAGTTGATTCAGATTCTAAAACTGTCGAGCACGAGGTTAATTACGCAAATGTCACTATTGATAGAGGCCAAATTAAAAATAGAGCGGATATTGACATGTTTTCAAGAAAACTTGTCAACGACAGAGACACTGGCTTTAGTAGGAAAATAGAGCAGTATGTTAGTGAGGCACAGCCTGATAAGTATACTGAAGAATGGTTAGAGAAAGAACCCGAATCTGTTGAAGAGCTACTTGAAGATGAAGAATGCTTTTATGCACCTAATGATGATCTATTTAAGTACTTCATTTTATTTTCAGAGATGATGGCAAAACCAAGCTTCAACAGAGCTGTAATGTTTAAATTAGTAAAAATGGTCCTTGGAAAACAATTTGGCTGCACCACCAAATTCTATTCAGTTCAAGATGACGAGGTTTTTAGAGAAGACGAGCAAGAGGAGCTGAGTGATAGCGATAAAGATTTAAATACTTACTCGCTAGATACTCCTAACTGGAGTGATGAGACATACTCTCAAGATGAATATGAATTCACTATGCCTTATTATACAGACAATAAACTGTATGGTTTTGGGATTGCAAAATTTAGCTCAATTGTACTAAAGCATGAAAGTGCTGCCCAAGTTGAGGCCATCTTCACACTGGCCAAGGGAGTCTTTAGGCCATGATATATTTGAGAATTCTACCTGAACATTTAAAGGCACAAGATACACCGATGACTTTTAACCTCATCTTTCGCAATAAGAATGATGGGAAAAAGTATTTAGCATGCTCCAAAGGCGACATACTGGACGAGCAAAGGCTTTCTCAGATAAGTGCCCGCGATGACAAGGGTGAGAACCTCGTTCTAAGAATTTCCGATCTAGAGGCATTTGTTGAAACATTCGGTCATGAACAAGAGGTCCAAAATCTTAATCATGAACAGATTAAACTGAAAAAATTGTCCGACGAAAGACTATCTCTTTTAGAGATGTACAGATCCAATGAGCCATTTAATTTTTTAAAATACATACAAGATGTCGATACATTAGAAGACTTTAAAACGATGGTTGAATCAGCAAAAATTGAAATTGACGCCTTCTCACTTAGCAAATCTGAAGAGCACTCAACTTTGATAAACTTTGTATCCTTCGCCCTGTCTAGACTAGGTGAGCTGTCTGCTGGTGTGGCCTTCTGTTATTTTCTAACCAATAGATTAAATATTAAAGAAGAGTCCACAATACTGGAGCTTTTAACGGCCTACGCTCTAAGGGAGTTAGGGTATGGATATCTTTATCCTGGTCAAAATAGAAATGAAGACCCTGATTATGATAAATATCCTATGTTCACACATCATGTTCTGAATCTATCTAAAGGTTTATCCAATAAGTCCATCTCTCGAATAATTTTAGAGCATAGAGAAAATATAAATGGTTCAGGCTTTCCAAGAGGTAAAAGTGAGCAACAAACTCATTTTAATTCTTACATTATTGGTGCCTGTCACGAATTGTTTGATATCTTCGTAAATCAGCAAAAAGGCAAAGATTTCTCAAAGGCCCTAGGACTTTGCAGCAATAATACAAATCTTCATCCAGAGCTGACTTCTACATTCAAGTCCTTAAGACGTTAGATCCAATTGATTTTTATGTTACAATTAGCTTCTATGTGTAAGCTAAGCGTGATCATTCCCACTTTTAACGAGCAAAAAACAAATCTTATGTATAAGGTGCTTACACCTTATATAGGAAACTCTGATGTTGAAATTATTGTCTCTGATGGTGGCAGCTCTGATAACACAATTGAGACTGCAAAAATGTTTGGTGCAACCATCGTAGTTGAAAAAACTCTAAGTAGGGCACAAAGAATAAACAATGGGCTTCAAGTGGCCAAAGGTGAGTTGATTCTCATAAACCATCCTAGATCGTATTTAACTAAAGAGGGAATAGACTTTCTTTTACATAACTGCTCAGATTTGAGTTGGGGTGGATTTACTCATCGCTTTGACATGTCCCATCTATTTTTAAAGTTTACATCTTGGTATTCAAATAATGTTCGGGCACGTTTTGGAAATATTGTTTATCTTGATCATTGTTTCTTCGCTAACAAAGAAATCTTGAAATCTGTCACTCCCTTACCACCAGTGGATATTTTTGAGGATACAATCCTAAGTAGAAGACTGTATAAAGTATCAGGGGCTCCAACTGTTATTAGACATGAATCTACAACGTCTGCAATTAGGTTTAGCGAGAACGGAATGCTTAAGCAAGGTCTTATGAATCAGTATCTTAAGCTTTCATACTTGCTTGGACGTGATCATAGGGCGATGAACAAGCTTTATGAAAAAGATGTAGCACTCAATACAAACTATGATGATAAATCTATTTAGTGCTAGAACAACTCGCTCCACCTAAAACACAGAACTCCGCACAGAACTTGTGATTTAAATAAACTTTTCTTTCTGAATCTTTAAGAGTATTTCCTAGAATGAATTGCTCGTCGTACGCAAGTAAAGTGCATGGCATGACTACAGGTGTGGTGTCACCTTTTCTTTTTACAACCATCCTCTCAGTTGCACACATTTGGTCGTTTGGAGATTTATTTAATATGCTCCAGCACTTGGTTGTGATCTCAGGTAGATCTCTTCCGGATAGCATTTCTGGAAAGACAACTAGCTTCGTTTCAATATCAAGGTTGATGCCATTTCTTTCCAATAACTGGGCGTGACCTGTGCTTGCTTCTTCAGCAGATTCGCCCTTTAACGAACGACTAGCAATTGAAATATCTAGGCCATGGTCATAGAGCCATCTCGTTTGTTCTATTGTCCTGTCGAAGGTGTTTCTCCCACGCTCTTGTTCATGGACTTCCTTGGTGAAATGATCCAAAGATATTCTAAGCTTCAATTTATCCCCGTAAGTCTTATTGAGACGTAGAAGATCTTCTTGATGCTTTTTAAGCACTCTATTGGCATTGGTAAGAACTAAAACCTCATGTCCTAATTCTAGACAACATTCTAGTATGGAAATGATATGTGGATTTAAAAAAGGTTCTCCGCCAGTTAGGCCGATGCTTGGTGTTGTTTCGGAGTTCGTCTCCAAAAGATATGCCTTAACCTCATCGGCCGTAATATAGACAAGTCTGTCATTCTTTGGTGAAGATTCTATATAACAGTTTTTGCATTCCAGATTACATAATGTTCCCGTGTTAAACCACAGGGTCTTTAGCTTGTTTAAAGTTACACTTGCTCTTTCTGATCCATCAGCAGTTGTTGTCATGTCCTGGAATTTTTTCATTAACAATATCCTATTACGATTGGGCCAC
The DNA here is from genome assembly GCA_023954595.1 of Bacteriovoracaceae bacterium. Lineage (GTDB taxonomy): Bacteria > Bdellovibrionota > Bacteriovoracia > Bacteriovoracales > Bacteriovoracaceae > UBA845. Next base: position 3,481 of record JAGSHJ010000073.1, read on the forward strand.
AGTAAAAAAGCCTTTTACTCAAGCTAGCTCACGAGTTTTAGTATTTATATATTAGGCCTTATAAAACCTATATTTTCAATGGATCATAAGCTTAAACGTCCTTTAGTGCCTATCGATTATAAGTGGCATATGGCCTGCTTGATAAAATTACAAAACAGGAGAGTGAAATGGAAAAATTAGAAATTGAAATGCCTATTGTAAATAAATGTAGTGCTGAGAAATGTGGCTACAACAATGATTGTGGTTGTCATGCAAAAGCAATTACTGTCGGGGATGGAACAAATCCTGGTTGTGATACCTTCTTTACTTCATCTCAACATACAAATGAGAAAAAACGAAAGGCCGGCGTTGGTGCATGCAAAGTTAGCGTATGTAAGCATAATACTGACTATGAGTGTATGGCAGATGATATCTCTGTAGGATTTAAGGATGGGAAAATTAATTGCTTAACATTCGAACAGAAGTGATGAGTTAGAAGTCATCCATAGGTGTTTTTTTAAACATTGAGCAATGGTATATTGTTTGCTGTGTGTCATTATGTATGTGTTTCTAAAACTTCACAATTCAATGGGTTCGACCATCTTGTTTGATTTTGGTATAAAAACTAAAATAAGCAGTGGTTAACAAATTGGATTGTGTATAAAGAATAGTCATTTGGCTTATGCTTTAAAAACGATCTAGGGTTGTTTTAAAAAAATGAGGTGCCAAATGTTAAAAATTTTAATTTGTTTACTCTTCTCTTTGAATGCTTTGTCTTTTATCAATTTGGATCGATTCTCAACTCAACTTGAATACAAATTTGATCTATTACCAAGCTCTGGGAAACTAGAGGGTGATCAAAGACCATGGCCTGGTAACCATTGGCCAGGAAATACTGGTTCAATTGCAAGCCGTTGGAGCCAAGCTAAACCTGTAGGCTTTGATTATAAGACATATTCGCTTGAAGAGCTTAAGGCCCTTGCGCCTCATAAGATCAATGCACTATCTCCTGCTGAAAAATATGACATCTATATGGGGCGTTTCGACTATCCCACAGTTAAGAAAGTATGGAGGATGTTCTCTCCTATGAATCCTGATTGGTTTGGAATTTGTCAGGGTGTTGCAATTGCCTCGACCTTTTATAAAGAACCACAATCAGTTGCAGTTCAAACAAGAGACGAACTAAACTACACATTCTATACAAGCGATATTAAAGCACTCTTAGGCTATTTTCATGCCAAAAAGTCCATGAAGCGCGCCGTAAGAGCTGGGAAACGTTGTAAAAAGAATCCTGGTGAATTTATGTGGGCGTGGGAGAAGACTGCATGTAGTGACATCAATGCTGGCGAATTTCATGTACTGGTTTCAAACTATGTGGGGCTTATGTCTAAATCCCTGATCATTGAGGCCGAAAGATACGAGCCCGTGGCAAACCATCCACTTGAAGGCTACTCATACGACATCTATGGAACAGAGCAGACGGAATACGGGACGCGTTACTGGATCGGAATGTCCATAAAGTTTCCAACTGTAAGTGCTCCGTACTTTGATCCTATAGTAGGAACTTCGAGAGACTTCTCTTTTGGTAGAAACTATCAATATTACTTAGATGTAGACTCTGAAGGTAATATCATTGGCGGAGAGTGGATCACTAAAGACAGGCCAGACTTCATTTGGACGCAAGAAAAGACTCAATTCTGGGGATACTGGCAAGGAATTGGTGAATTGTATGGACGCACCGCAAGGTAGATCGTAAAAAAATTTCAAAGTCTTTTTTATGTTCTGTGAAGTTTTTATCACAATCGCATAAGGGTCTAGGCTAAATACTCCTAAAGGGATACTGATTATATTCATTATAACCTTTAGGAGACTCGCATATGCGTATTTTGCTTAGCTTTTATTTACTTATTTCTTGCATTGGGGCAATGGCCAATTCACTTGACCTAGACCAAATGCGCGAAGAAATTCTTGAACAAAACCTTGATGCCAAAATACAGTTTGAGCGCTTCTACCAGGCCCAGCAGACAGTAAGTGCTAAATTAGGGGACTTCATTCCCGGACTTAGCATTGAAACCATCATGTACCCAACCAATTATTTAGCACTAACAAGCATTGTTCCTACTGCATCAGGTTGGTTTAACTATCAGGCAAGTAAAGACTTCGCCATTGCGGAACAATATGTTCTGGAGAGTGTAAAACTTAATATCCTTAAAGACTTAAGCCTTACATTTGTTGCCATTAAAAGTTATGAAAAAATTAAGAGCTTGATGGTAGAGGAAGAAAAAGACCTTGAAATCGCCCTTGAGAAAGCAATTCAGTTCGAGCAGTTTGGCATTGGTGATGAGAAGTTTACCTTTGTTGCCAGAAGAGCTCTTCTTCAACACAGACAAGACATGTACCTTCTTGATGTTCTTATCGAGACTCAATACGAAGCATTAATGACTAGTCTTGATAGAAGGCCTGAACAGAGGGTTGAATTAGGCAGTTATGAAATCAATACAGAACTTATTCCAAACACTGTAGAAGAGGCAATTGTTGTTGCATTAAATAACGCTCCTGAACTTGATGCTAATGCATTCATGATTGCGGGAGCAAATGACATGACAAGTGCTGCTAGGTATTCATTTATAAGCTTTAGTGGCATTGGTTTTGATTATCCTGCAAATGTTGCGATAAAAAGATCAGAAGCTCGTGAGTTGATCCTTGAGGGCGAGAAAACAAGAAATCAAATAGAGAATCAAGTTGCTCTTGCTTACTCTAAGCAGAGATTTATTGATTCGAGAAAAGAACTACAGGCCGAAGCATTAATGGAGGCACAAGATCGTGCTGAGAATGCAAAAGAGCTCTTCGATGCAGGTCACATTGATCATAGAGAATTACTTTCTATTAGAAGATACTTGTACTCTCAAGAGCGTGCTTACATAAACTTGGAGCAGGAATCGGTCTCTCAAAAGATTGAGACCATTCGCTTACTTGGCCTAGACGCTTCAATCTATAAATACGATATCACTCCTTATGAAAACGCAGAGTTGGAAGTTAATCTCAATGGCTCACGTTTTGGTAGAAAGAACATATCAATCGATATCGGAATTGACGAAGAACTTAAAAAAGAGATCGTAAGCGTAGTATACGGTGGAGATATTTTTGATAAAAAGCTTATGAATATCAATGGAAACTTCTCTTTATTTACTAAAGTGAAGGCCTCTGGGACGAAGTTGTTCACAGCTGAGCTTAACCTTAGCTCTGGTGACACGATCACACTGACTAAAGAAATCGAGCTTTAATGATGAAGATGTTTAATTACGCATTATTGATTTCAGCTCTTTTGCTTTCAAAAGCATTTGGAGCACCTCACTTAGATGTGTTCAACGTTGTTGATGAAGTCTTTGAGAAAAAGAGTGACGCTCTAAACCTTGAAGAAGTTAAAGAGTTGGCAGCAGGGGACAGTATTGATGTAGGCATCGCTTATGAGAGACTAATACAAGCACAAAAACGAATCTCACAGGCACGTGCACGCTACTTTCCATATACCCTTGGAAGTGCGGCCGCAATTTACTTTGGCGGTGCATGGAGCAACCTGATGCTTGTGGAGCTTTTAACATCACTTCCAATGAAATGGTATGACGTTAGAGAGGCCAAAAGCCTAAGTACTGCTCAATTCTATAATCGAAAGGCACTAAGACTCAATATACAGAATCAGGCAGCAAGAATTTACTATACACTTTTAAAGGAGCAAGCACTATTAAAGCTAGCTCAATACGAACTACAACTACTTGATGTATTAGTGGATGCATTAAAAGTTAAAGAACAAGCAGGGCTTGTAAGTATTCAGGACGTAGAGTCCGCAGAAAGAAGATACTTTTCACTAAAAGATGAGTTCTTTAGGTTTTCTGCCTATGTTGAAGAAGAGAAAACTGCATTAAGAGAGCTATTAAACCTTAAGTATGATCATGTTATCAAGCTTCAGCCTGAGGCCGAACTTCTCACAAAAAGTGATTACGAATACGACTTGGCCGATACGACTGAATTGGCCTTGGAGAACTCTTATGAAGTGAAGGCCTCTATTTCTTTAGTTAATGCGGCCTTTTATGCAAAAAGATCAACTCAATGGTCTATTTTAAGCTTTAGTGGAATTGGGTTTAGTTACCTACATAATGTTCGCTATAGCGGCTCTCTAGTGGATGAGGCCATCTATAGGAGAGAGCTTACAAATCAAAATATTCAAAACTCTATCTACACGACTAGAGATATCCTTTTAGACACCATCGGAGTTGTTGAGTCTGAAGTCGCGATTATGGAACTAACAAAAGGCTTTGTTACTTCAAGGATGGCGGACTTTAAGGCCGGCACTGTAGCTGTGGATGAGCTTATTGATGATGAATTCTATTTTGTCAGAGACTTCAGGGAAATGGTCATTGCCCACTACACATCTCTAATTAGAAAAGATGATTTTCAACGTGCGGCACTAATCGAATCTTACGAACAAATAAATGGAGAATTATAATATGAATAACTTTAAAAAACTGATCTTACTTTTTGTTTGTATGGTTTTCTGCTCCTTCGCCTTTGGTGAGGAAAACGTTTGTGAAGTTCCAGTATGTGACATCAAACAAACTGTTACTGAGTTGACTGAGCTTAATGAAAACCAAAGATATAACTTTGTGAACAAACTTGTTGTAGCACATAAAGAGAGTAAAGATCCGGTTGTTCTTGAGAACCTAATTGCCGCAGCTGATGCTTTTAAAAAGCTTTCTAAGCAACTAGGAGATGCTGACTGGGTTGTGAGAGAATCAAGTACGCTTGCAAATAACTCCATTTTTAATTTGGCAAAATACTCTGAAGTAAATGCTCAAAAAATGACAGCATTGTTTAAGAGGCTAGATAATGCAACAAAACGATATGAAGTAATTGCTTACTGGCAGGGTGAGATAAGCTCTATAGAGGATGTATCTATTTTAAATGAACTAGTCATATTTGCTGATAACGCAAAAGAGCACACACTTTCAGTAGGTGATGAAGACTGGATTCCACGAGCTGCTGGCAAGCTAGCATCTGATACAACCGTAAAATTGACTTCATTGGATCCAGTTCATGAAGGTGTCTATAAGGTATCCATTGAAGGAGAGGCAAGAAAGTATTTGGCCTTTGATCAAGTTGTTATTCTTGATTCAAGCTCTGAGAAGAATCTCATGGTGTACTTTCTAAGTACTAAGTTTAACCGCGTTGTATTCTCATATAGAGATACTCTGATCGTCGGCAATACCATTAAAGGAAAAACTCTTCCAAATAATGATATGAGTAGCCAGTTTAGCTTGAGCTTTGACAGGCAAACGGGTGATATAAAAGGCATAATTAACACCACACGCTCTAAAAATATCACTTTCTCTGGAAAGCAGATCTTCACAAATAGAACTGTCTTTCAAGGTGCAACTCCTTACATGTTGGAGCCTAATGATGCGATCGGTGACTTCGTAGGTCACATCTATGGTGTTAAAGGTGTACTTTCTATTGAGAGCTTTAGCCCAAATAAATACTCTGCAAGCTTTGTGGCAGACAACGGTGCCCTTGTTATTGATTTCCAAGGTAAGTTCTTTCCAAAAAACGGTGTTATTTCACTAACTCATGGAAATAAAGTAAAACTCACAATTGCACTTAGAGAAACAGATGCAGGTGTTGTGTGGAGAGGTTATTCTTACTCCACTCAAAATGGAAAAGTTGTTAAGGCCACTTTCCAACCATTGAGATAAAGGTTACAGATGATTGAATCTTCGGGACTAAATGACGACAACTCATTAGAGACCATTAAAAACTTAGATTTTTGCCTTAGACACTCTAGGGCAAGAACAGTCTTAATTGGTGCTGATTACCCAACAGAAGGGCATGGTGGCTTTATTCACAGTGCTTCAGAGCACCTTTCTAGACTCTACGACAGAAAGATATTAGTTGTTGATACCCAAAGAGACATTGAAGCTAAGCATGGAACTGTCGGACGACAGGGAATCAAGGAGTTGGAATACCTATTTGTTAATGGGCGCCTAGACGGTAAGAAGTTTGATATCTATCTAGAAGAAAATAAGAAATACTATGATGTGGTCTTTGTTATTCTAGATGTGAAAAGAAATATCAATACAACAACTCTTCCTGAATCCCATTTTGATGGAGCTATCTTAGTTCGCTCTAACAAGTCTATAACTCCCAAAGCAAGTCGGTTTGTAACAAACACTATTAACGATTCAGGAATTAAGATTTTGGGAACGGTACTACAAGAGAAGGTTAAAGATGCAGTCAGATAAGGTTATGCTAAAAGACGTTTTTTCTGTGGCCTGGCGCTACAAGTATGCAGCTGTAATCATTATGGCCATATCTTTGGGATTTTCAATTCAACTGACTAACTGGATTGAGAAAAGATATAAAAGCCAGTTTGAGATTAATGTCTATTCTAAATATTTTCAAAACCCTCTTATTTCGGCCATTATTCCTGGAGTATATAACATTCCAGAGATGAGATTTACAATTGATTCGATGGTTAAAGAGGCGATAAGCGACGATTATATTGATCAGATCGCAGAAGACTTTAACTTCTACAAATTAGATGGATCTGAAGCAGATCTTGCAAAAAATAGACAATTGCTTCGAGATCGCTTTAGCTACTATTCCACTGGTGGGCAAAGCTACCAGGTCTCGTTTACTTATAATGATCCATATGTTGCCAAAAAAATAGCGAATACGACTCTAGACAGAGTCAAGGGACACTTTATCGATTCAAGAATTGAAACGATTGAGATGGTAAAGCAGATGATGCTTAAGCGTCTAAAAGCATTAAGTGCTTCCCAGCGAATTACAAAGAAAAGTAGCTCGGAAAATGCACTGGCCTCAAAGTCTCCAGAGGTCTTGTCGGCCGAGCTTGATAAGATTGACAGCGATATTGCGGCACTAAGTAAACAGTTTAATAAGGCGCACCCAA
>JAGSHJ010000134.1 GCA_023954595.1 Bacteriovoracaceae bacterium
GCTCTATCGTTAGAGTAAATGTGGATCGGACTATTATCTTTAAATCCGTTAAGGAATTTACCAGCTTCACCTACGACAACAAAGTTGTCCCCAGCCACTTCTTTTTTAACGGCAGGGTCAAAACATGATTTCGTTACATGCTTGATAGAGAACTTAACATCATCATAGATTTTAGAAAGTGTTCTAAGCTCAACTACTTTTGTAGGGGCGTCTGCTTTGGCGAGAGCACAAGTGTGATCTGGCATCTTAAGAACTTTTAGGAAGAAGTCTCCAGCAATCTTAACAGAGTCTCTTCTTTCGTTGATATCTTTACAGATAGGGTAAAGAGCAAGTTCTGCAGGACCACAACCCTGGGCCATTAAATCAGCACCAAAGATTGAAGCAAAGAATTCCCACTCTTCAAAGATGCCACGGATTCTATTGAACTCGTGATATCTAGCGATTGTGTAGCCACCAAGACCTTCGGCCTGAAAGGTGTTTCTCCCGTCTCTAAAGTTTCTATATCTGTAGTATGTTTCATACTTATCAATATAATGATTCACGATTTCTACAAGAGTAGAACCTTCATCAAATCGATTACAAGATGCTGAAAGACCTGCGTTTGAGTCTGTACAAAATTGATAGGAAGCCAGTTTTTCTTCAAGAACAGGTGTGTCTTCTCCGGTTCCTTGAGATCTTGCTTCATTTGCAGCGTCTAGGGCATTAGTTAAGTCGTAAAGACTAGTTTCGATTTTAACAAATTCCTTATCTTTGACATCTTCAGGAAGTGTTCCATCATTTGTCATCGCTCTATTTAGCTCTACTTCTCTTGCGTAACCGAAACGAAGGGCAGCAATATCGTATTTACCAAACACTGTACTCTCGTTAAGTGGATCAAAAGCATAATCCATTACTGATGAGTAAGCTGGAGCGTGAGAAAGTCCAAGTGCTTTTGCTTCTTCTTCAGTCCAGTAGTTTGCTGCATCTTTTGAAGCGATAAAGTTATGTCTTAGACCAAGTCCGTGACCAACTTCGTGCACTAATGTTGCCGTATAAGTATAAGGAACAATCAAATCAACAGCTATCTTTCTTTGAGCTTCAGTTAATTCACTCCATCTTTTTAAGATTCCATCTTTTTTGAAAACATTTTTCATTTCCTTAACACCAGGAAGAAGCTCTTTAGTTGTATGAGCAATCTTATAGGCCTCAGCAGAAAGGGCATTGTTTTCAGCGAATCTTTGAAGTCTTCTTTCGTGCTTGTGGGCACGTCTTTCAAATTCGCTCATTTCAGAAAGTGCTCTGTCGGTTTCTCTATTCCAAACAAACTTCTCATGAAGTCTTCTTTCCATGGCAAGCTTAGCCTTCTTTGCGTTTTTCTTTAACTTCTCTGCCTTATTTGTAGGAATATTGAAGTTGTAGAAGTTACCAAAAAGCGATGACTTAGTCTGATTACCACCGGCAAGAGCTTTTTGAAGAAGTTTCTTATTCGTAATCTTTTTAAGCTTACTTTCTTTGTCTTCATCAGATTCTTTTTCTTCTGATTTAGCTTTTTCCTCTACAAGAAGTATTGATTTCTCAGCAAGCCTCTTCTCTTCAGCTGCTTTCTTAATAGTGAAGTCAACCATTCCTTCCCAAGTGTGGCGAACGATTGATGTGAGGACACCTGAGTACATATTAACGTGACCTTGAACAATTTCACCTGTTCTTGGGTTTGTTACAGTTGGAGCATATCCTAATAGGCCATTTGATAGTGGATCGTCGATTAAAACAATCATGCTGTTTCTCAGGTCACCTGACTTTTTACCACTAGGTTCCTTAAGCTCTAACTCAAACCCAGCATTAGCAAGCTTAAGAGACTTATTCATCCCTTCAAAAGCTTTGTATGTAGCATCTTTAATAAGCTTATTTTTTGGCTTATTAAAAGTATCACTTAAATGATAAGTAATGACCTTTTTCTTAGGGTTCCATCTGTTAAGAAGGTAATTGTTTTCTTTTCTTTGGCTATCAAAGTTTCCATTTAATTTAGAGATCTTATCCTTAAAGAAACCAAATTCGTCATGGTCAGGGATTGGGTAAGCTACTGGCTCGTAGTCTTTACTAGCTAGGCTCTCTAATTTAACTACCGAGTAGAAAAATCTCACTTTGAAACCTGCCTGAGAAAACCCGGTCATGTTTTCTGTATCAGCAAAGTAGTGCTCAGCAATACATCTCCAAGAGTTACTTGTCTTATAAGTCTTCTCGAGTTCAATATTAAGAACACCCTTTTTAATCGTGTAATCAACTAACTCGGTACTAACATTTCTCAGACAACTATCGGCTTCAACGGTCATAACGTCGAGTGGGTTAATTTCTAAAACATTTAGAGAGTAAAGAGATGGCTTGAAAAATCTCTTTTCATTCCATTCCTTGTCAGTATCAACAACATCTCCACCAACACATTCATCGTTCTCATCTTGCTTACATTTGTAATCGATATGAGCACCAGGAACTTTTAGCACTGGAGTATTATTGAGGTCGTTATCAGTGAAACGCCCATCTTTTTCAAGTTCATAAATTTCTAGTCCATCTTTAGCAAAACGCATCTTAACGATCTTTTCTTTACCTTGGTAGAATGGATCAGCTGCAATAACTTCTCTCGGCGTTCCCATTGTCATGGGAACATAAAGATATTCAGCATCTAGGTCAAAATGCTTATTTTTACTAGTTAAGATTTCATCGACATTGTTGATATCTTTTCCAATTGTCGCATCAGTTAATCTTGAATCAAGATCGATTTCGATTAACTTTGAAAGATTCATCTTATTTAATGAAGCAGGAGAATCCATTTGTGCAAGAAGAACACCTTCTTCGTATTTCTTTTTTAGTTTAATATGCGTAAGCTTGACTGAATAAAGAGGCTTAAGAACACAAACACTTATTGCTATTTTAGAGGCCTGTGCAATAGTCTTATCACACATCTTGATTCTTGGATCTCTTTCAGCAGACTCTAGTGCCGCTAACTCAATATCTGTAAGAGTCGATTTCTTAACTGGTACTTGAATAACGAGAAGGTCCTTAAGAACACTCATTCTTAGAAAGTCATCTTTACCGATTGTCGAGTTTGCTTCAACTTCTGATGAGTAGTTGAATAACTTTATTATGTCTTTAGTTTTGAAAAGTCTCTTTGAGATCTTTTGTTTATCAAAAACAACCTTAACATCGTCAATTTCGTTAAATCTAAAGGCAGCATGCTTTCTTTTTTCTGCTTTAGGATCAATCTTAATATGAGTCGCGCTGCTCATAGCTTTTGGCTTAAAAAGAACAGTTCTTGTTTGTTCTCCAAGTGCGTTTTCCGCTTTTTCTAGAGCTCCGAAGGCTTGTACTGAGTATTGAAAGATTGGGTAGGCTCTTACCGTTTTCCCAGCAAATGTCTTAATTGTTTCACTTAACTGCTCATTAATAACTGTTAGTCTTTGACTCTTAACTTCGGCATAAGCAACTAAGGCACTGCTTGTAAAAGCAAAGTGAACGGTGAACTTTTCACCTGGAGTAGAAGATTCTAGTTTTAGACCTTCAAAGAAAGGTGCCAGTTCTGGATTACCACCAACCATTTTAACATTTCTTAGACCAAGTTCATTAACTGCGATGATATCGCTGACTTCGTCTTTAGAGCTAAGGGCCAAGATTCCGTCTTCCTGAACAGTCTCTAGTTCGGCAGTAGACTTAAAAAGGTCTAAGCTATGGGCCGTCTCGATAATATCATCGCTGACATCCTCTGGGAGCTCTTTGGCACAGCCGACAAAAAGACTCGCTACAAAGAGCAGTCCCATCATGGTTTTCTTTAGGCTTCTTTCTTCATTAACCTTCATTACATCATCCTTTAGTATGTAAAGCTAAACCCAGTAAAGACACTGGACTTTCTTTCATCAAATACTTTTATTTCTTGTTCTATTCCGTTTGGTTGTAGTGGGTTGGCACCTATGGCATGACCAATGCTTATTGAGGTGGCCGGAGTCGGAGTAAAAGTTAAGCTCTGTGAAAAAGCATAGACGTCCGAAGTATTACCTCTATAAGTAAATTTTCTCAAATATGTAGCTGTCGCTACTGCGGTAACCCAGTCAAGTCCCGAGTAAACAAAGGCCGCAGTATTTCCAAGTTGGTATTGAGTATTACTAGATCCAGCTAAGCTTGTTTTAAACTCATGGATATTCAGTTTCGCTGATGGCGTATAAGATACTTTGATCTCTTTATTAACAGAGTATTTAAAACTAGGAATTAGAGTTAAGCTAGTTCTCAGAGTTTGGATATCTTTTGTGCCTTCACTTAGTGGAATGGCCACGGCACTAGTTCCTGTAATAGTTAAATCACCAAACTTTCTTAGAGTGGTGCTGATTCCAACAGAGCCATCGCCCATATAGAACTTTCGTTCACCTTTTAAGTCTTTAGTTCCAGCAATGCTGGAGAATAAGGTGTATCCACTTCCTAAATCAAAAGTTGGGGATATTGAAAACTCGTTTGAAAGTTGATGGTCGTTTGAATCTAGTTCATGAAGGGATGAGGTTAAGACTGATCCAAAAGTGATATTATAGTTCTTTTTCTCTTTGGTTTTGAGTTCTGTCTTATTTTTAGACACTTCGGCACCAAAAGCAGATGTTCCTACTAATAGAAAAAAGATAAAAAGTTGCACTAAGGCCATGTTTTTCCTCATGTTACCGGCTTGTGACAACTCCATCTGTCTATTCGTTCCCAGATTAAAGTGCAACCTATGTGCCAAGGAATTGGAGTCAGAACTGGACTGGTTTGGTCGGAATTGTTTGAAAATTGGTGGAGTTAGCGGAGCATTTTGGCCCCACTGTTTAAAGTTTAGACAGTACTAGATTTCAGTACTTTAGAGGTAGTTTTTAAGGTTTTCTGACAGAAGCAACTCTTTAAAGCCTTCAGCGCTTTCATCCCAAACTTCCTTTAAAGTTTTACCTTCGGAAATAAGGGGACATTCAAAAGTTAGGACTGGAGAGCCATACTTTTCAGGACCATAGTCCCCAAGAGAGCCAGGAGTAGGATGACCTTGAATATCATTGCAAACTTCATAGTTATTATGCTTATGAAGGATATCGGCCAAGTCCTTACAATTGCCATTGTAATTGATCATGGGCTTCCATGAATGCATGGTTAAGATAAAACCCGGCTTAAATTTATTAAATAATTTATCTAAATATTGATTCTCTGGTTCACTTAAAGCTTTCTCACCTGGATTATATTTTGGTTCTCTAGCTTCATTGGTCCAAGAGTTAGAGGGAAGGTTTCTATTAAGATCAACCCCATGGGCATTTACTCTAGTTCCTGCCCGGTAGCCATCTACATTTAAAATCGGAATGATAATTGTTGGAAGTTGATAATCATCTGTTTCTTTAAGCCACTTTATTATTTCAGCTAAGACATAGACACCTTCAACTTCATCGCCATGTACTCCGGCCATTAGATAGATGTATTTAGAACCTTTGTTTTCGGTTCTAAAAGAAGTGATGTCATCGCCCATGGCGCTGGAGCCAGGTTTTAAATCAACAAAGTTCATAATTCTCCCAAATAATTCTCTTCTCAATTTTAATGGGAGGCCTCGTCGATAGCAAGTACATTACTTGTCGCATCATGAGAGTAAAGGGGGACAACTATAAAGAAGTTCGTTAAAATAGGCTGGTTATCTAAATGGAGTTCATTTATGGCGGAAGCTGAAAAAATAGAATTAACAAGCGAACAGGAAACTGAGTTTGAAAGGCAATGGAAAGTGCTCTCTTTTGGTGTTTCTGAGATTACTCCCGAGCCTGAATTTAGAGATATGCTTAGGCATTCAATAAAGGAAGGTAAACCCCTTAGAGTAAAGTGCGGAATAGACCCAACTGGCTTTGATGTTCATATAGGGCATCTTGTTCCTTATAAAAAAATGAGGCAGTTTCAAGATCTTGGACATTTAGGTGTCGTTATTATTGGAGACTACACGGCCAGCATTGGAGACCCGACTGGTAAAGACGTCAGTAGAACAAGCCTTACGGCCGATCAAGTAAGGGCCAACGCTAGAACTTATATGGATCAAGTTTATACCGTTCTCGATAGGGACCGAACTGAAGTTTGTTATCAAACCGAGTGGTTTGAAGAAGTTGGTCTAAGGGATATTATTGGCTGGGCAGCGGAAACGACTTGCGCCAAGCTTTTATCTCACGATACCTTTGCAAAGAGACTCGAAGAAGGAAGTCCTCTCGCTCTTCATGAACTTTTTTACCCAGTACTTCAAGGTATCGACTCTGTTTTTGTTAAAGCAGATGTGGAACTCGGTGGTAGTGATCAAAAATTTAATGTTCTTATGGGAAGAGATTATCAAAAACATAGAAATATGAGACCTCAAGTGGCCATGCTCCTACCTATTATAACTGGGACATGTGGATCACAAAAAATGAGTAAATCTTTAAACAATTATATTGCTATCCAGGACGATGCATTTGATAAGTTTGGAAAGATTATGTCTATTCCTGATGAGCTTATGGCCGATTATTTTAGATATGTTTCAAGCCTTACAAGAGAAGAAATTGAGCAAACGATTGGTGGCCTTGAGAAAGGAAACCTCCATCCAAATGAAACTAAGAAAATGCTTGCTATGAATGTTGTAGACTTCTTCCATGGAGAAGGTGCTGGGCAAGAGATGAGAGAGAAGTTTGAGGCTGTTTTCAAAAAAGGCGGAGTGCCAGATGATGCTCCAGAGTCAGAATTTGAAAGGGGCGCCCTTCTTGTTGATATTCTTCTGGAAGCTGGACTATTGCCTTCTAAAAAAGAGGCTCGTCGGATGATTCAGGCCAACGCTGTGGGGATTGTTGACGGAGATAAAATTACCGATATCGAATCGACTTTAGATGATTCATACTCAGGAAAAGTAATAAAGGTTGGGAAAAGAAAGTTCCTAAAATTAAAATGAGTAAAATTAAGTTTAATAAAAATTTAAAGTTTTTAAGAGAGCTTTTTTTAGAAAACCAAACAGCTCTAGAGGCCATTGATGTTCTTGAAAAAGAGGCTGATCATTTAGACTTCTCTCCTGTTAAAAAAACAAGCTCAGGAGATTTTCCAGTTCCTGATAATTTAAAAACTGAAGGCTATGCTGTTTATAGTGATGGTGCCTGCCGCGGAAATCCTGGACCTGGTGCCTGGGGGATGGTTGCCCAGAACTGGAAAGGGGAAGTGCTCTTTTTTGATTCAGCAGTTGATGAAGACACCACCAATAATAGAATGGAACTGCAAGGGGCCATTGAAGGGTTAAGTTCACTTTTAGAATATTTTGAAAAAAATGGACTGCCTACTGATACAGAAACAAGGTTAGTTAGTGATTCTAAGTACGTCCTAGATGGTATCTCTAAATGGGTACCTGGTTGGAAGGCCAGAGGCTGGAAAAAAGCTGATAAAAAAGTTCCTGAGAATGTTGAGCAGTGGAAGGTCTTGGATGAATTAGTTAATGAATTTAAAAATATAGATTATGAATGGGTTAGAGGTCATCAAGGCCATCCCCAGAACGAATACTGCGATCAACTGGCTAACGAAGCGCTTGATAACGAAGGTTTTTAATATGAAGATTTTAATTTTACCGATTTTATTACTTATAACTATTTCATGTAGTCAGATTTCTCAAAAATCAAACCCCCAAGGTTTTATGGTGGGAGCAACTCTGTGGGTTCAAAATGCCGCTGAATATAGGGCCTTGAGTTATCAGGCATTCAATTTAGCTAAACTTAGATTAAATGCTGATATCCAGTATGCAAAAAGAACAAAGAAAAGAGCTGTCGTTGTTGATGTGGATGAAACAGTTTTAGATAATTCACCATTTCAAGCGAAGCTAATCTTAGAAGGTGATAGTTACAATTCTGATA
>JAGSHJ010000380.1 GCA_023954595.1 Bacteriovoracaceae bacterium
AGATCATAAATTTCTGTGGCCGCTAGGTTGGTCGGCCTTCTTATTTATAGCTGGGTTGGCCTTATTTTTTACTGTTATAGGAGAGTTTTCAAAAGCAGCACTTATTCTTGTTATCCTTTTGCCGGCCTATATTTTTCTAAGTTCCGCTCAAAAACGAATTCCACTAATCTTTGCTGTATTCTATATTTTAACTGCGGCATTTGACGCGATTTTGATGGGCTTTGACCTCTTTGAAAAAGTATTTTTCTTTGATGAGGTAGCACACTTCTTAACGGCAGCAGCGTTAGCACCGTGCTGTGCCTTTTACCTGTTTTATCCCCACCTTAAAATTTTCGTAAAAGACAAAACACTATTTATTATTTCTGGTTGCGCCTTTTCCATGGCACTTGGTTCTGTCTGGGAGGTGTTTGAATATGGCTTTGGAATAGGTACTGTAAGTTATAAGGATACAATATCAGATCTATTCTTCGGCTTTTCAGGTGCCGCAATTTCATCATTTTTTGCTAGTTCCAAGCGAGTTTTTGATCACTTTTACGAAACAGTGTGTTCTGGATCATAGGAGAAAGTATTGGCAAATTCCTAGGAGTATTTTATAAAATATCTATGAGTAATAATGTAGATATTGATAAATTTAAGAAAAGCTCCGCTGGGACACATGTGGATTCAGATGAAGATTCTCTAAAAGTAGACTTCAAGTACAGTAGTGTATCCTGGTTTTTTATTACTTTTTTTGGCACTACTCGCATGCCTTATAGAATTGATTTTTATTGTAAAAAATCAGATGAACTTTTTGAATCTGTGGAAGATCAGGAGCGAATTCAGCATTACATGCGCCTGAGAAGAAAGTAATTACTTGTCCATTTCGTAGAGATAGGACAGAGCAAGCTTTGTGAATAAAGCAGCATGTGTCGCGGAAAATGAAGTTACCGCCAGTGTATCGTTTTCTGTATGTATAAAAGGGTTCTCAACGTCCAGATTTGATTCAAATGGAAAAGATGTTTTGTAACCCTGCCTATGCCATGAATAGTGATCTGAACAAGCGTAGCCACACTTATCGTATCCCCAGGACACCCTTAGATAGTTATCAATTAACATTCCCAAAAACTTATTCTGCTCATAGTTTGTATAATCATTTATGAGTACTATTGATTTAGGGCCGGCCTTATAGTTAGCGCCATCGATTTGGAGCACTCCTAGAATTTTTTTATCATTGGATGCTGCTTTAGATGCGATATCTTCTGAACCTAGAAGGCCAACTTCTTCAGCCGCATATGCATAAAGGCTAATGTTATGCTTTGGCCTATAGTTTTTAATCATCAGTATATTTATGAGCTCGTTTAAAACTCCAATTCCTGAAGCATTATCACCGGCCCCTGGTGCAGGTGCATTTGGATCAGTACTATTAGTATTTATGGAATCCAGGTGACCACCTAAAATGATGTGTTTGTCCGTCGAACCCTTAATGTGGATGGCGACACTGGATTGGGGTGTACTTTTATGGGGAATGAGCTCACATTCGATATCAGATCTATGATCGGTGAGGGCGCACCACGAATCATAAAGATCCTTTGCGGCCCTAATTCCGTCAGCAGATTCATGAAATCTTGTTCTATAAGATGAGAAGTCTTTAATAAAACCGTAGATCCTTCTCTCATTTACCTCTAAAAAGGCCCTCGTTACGTCATATTTGCGGTTAATATTATAATCAAAGGCATAGGTCGTGCCTTGAGTGAAAAACAGTATGAGGGTCAAAGGTAGTAGATTTTTAAACATCTAAAATTACTAAAGGTATATTTTCTTAACTTCAAATATAGATATTATATTCTTATTCTACAAACCTGAGCCTAAAGCTCAGGCAACTTCATGCCGAAGAGCCTCCTATGAAGTACTTAATTCTATTATTATCCTTTTCTCTACCTGTATTCGCCAACTTGGAAGCTGTAAATTGCTCTTCAATTCTAACTAAGAATGGGTGTTCGGCCTATAACGGTTTTTTTATTGGAGAAGAGGGGAGCAAATTTAGAGTCTGCCAAATAAAAACGAATGGGTACAAGGTCACTATTAGAAAGCCTAAAAAGTCTAATCCAGATGGAGATCAGTGTAATTACAATGTTACTCCTAAAGGTTTTGAAAGTGAGAGTCCTGAAGATAATAGACACTATAGTTTAGCGGATAGTGGAAGCTTTGGAGTTCATGTGAGCTTTCCAAGTAAGATGCCTAAAGGTTCAGGACTGTCGAGAACAACAGGAGCTAAATCATTTTATTTCCTGCCAAAGAAACAAGAAAATAAATTGCTAATTGACCCTGAGAGTAATGAATTGGCATTCGAACTGCAAAATGGAAGTCGTATATACTTCAATCCTAAGACTGGGTTAATTGATGAAGATCTTACAACAGACTTTGATGTTGAACAAACACCTATAAAAGCAAACTCTGCTGGTGTAATAATTAAAAACCCTAAGAGAGTAATGTTAACCTTCCCATACCAGACGGGCTCAGCTCCAACTAGTAATAGAAATATAGATCTTGTGGTTGAAAAAGAGGGCCTTGGTTGTAGGATTAAAGCAAAAAAATTCTTTAACTACGAATTTAGCTGTTCTCAGAATGCTCCTTGTAATTGTGGCCCTGGGCAATCGTATTGTACGGCAACAGCTGAAGAATCTGTTGGTTTTAGAAGGTCATCAATTGATGGGATTGAATTAAAAGAATACTCCCTAGAGGATCAAAATCAGATTCTTAGCTATAATGGATGTTCTAAAATCCAGATGGCCAATGAAGAAACTTCTGATCAATTATTAACTTCTGAAATTGTTAAAAAGGAAGTTGTCACTCCATCTAAGGTCGTTGATAGAGAACCGGTTAAGATAGAGAAAAAGAGTGAAAACAATTCTAAAGAACTTAACGTTTTAAAGGTACCTCGTGCGAACCCGGTTCATGCTCAAAGTGCAAAGTTTATTGGAGGGAACCTAGTTGTTGATGAGGACGTTCTTTATAATAACGTTTCCCATCCACCATTGATTAAAAAAGAAGAGGCTACTTCTTCTGGTAGGCCGCATAGTGCAAAGTTCATTGGCAAAAACTTATTTGTCGATGAGGACGTACTCTTTAATAACATATCTCAACTACCAGAGATAAAGGAGCTAAGTTACAAAACCTCATTAGTTTTACCAAGGGTTTTGGAGCTTATGGAGCCTGAGGGCGTTGAAGTAAAACCTGCAGTAGTTGAGGATCCAAGTGATAGTCAATTAGAGCAGGGTCAAAAAGAAGTCCAAGACGATCATGCACAAGCTCTTAAGCGCTCTGTCGCTGGAAATCAATGTCAGCAAAGGGTGGTGGAGTTCTTTGGTGATGAGGCCAATAAGGATCTTGTAAATAATTATATTAAAATCCAATCTAAGATCG
>JAGSHJ010000035.1 GCA_023954595.1 Bacteriovoracaceae bacterium
AAAGTAGACAACTCCATTTAGCTTCATTGAAACGTTATCTTTAGTGATAATATCCTGTGTAGGGACATCCATTGTGACAACACGAAGATCAATTTTCATCATCTTCTCTAGTCCTGGAATTACAAGGATAAGTCCTGGACCTCTAACTCCTACGAATTCACCTAGTCTAAAAACTACGCCTCTTTCATACTCGTTGAGGATTTTGATAGTGCTCATAAGAAGCACTAGAATGATTACAATAAATGGCAAATAGCTGAACATGTATAACTCCTATTCTAAAATGAGTATCATTTTATCGTTGTCTTGTTCTAAGACTTTTACTTTTTCATTAATTTCATAAAGAGCATTGCTTCGGGCATTCCAAATCTCACCAGCTACTTTTACTTGATAGTAGTGACTACCATCTTCTTGGCGAATATATTTTGAAATATGAGCAAACTCATTTTTAGCTGTGAACCATCTCTTTCTGTCTTTTCGTTTTACCTTTCCTGCGAACAGAACATAACCCACGAGAAAAATATAGAGCAATATTGCACCGGCAACTGATAAAACAAGTGGGAGCTGGATGTCCATGTATGCGTTCTCTGTTCTAAATAAAAAGAGGGATCCAAAAATTAAAGCGGCCGTTCCGGCAATGGCCAATATTCCATAGCTGGTTATATAGATCTCTAAGATGAATAAAATGAAGCTTAAGATCACCAGCCCCAAGGCACCAAAATTAAGTGGTAATACTTGAAAGCCAATTCCTGCCAAGATTAAAAATACAACTCCAACACCACCAGCAATAAAACCACCTGGTGCCTGGAATTCAAAATAAACCAAGGCCGCACCGATCATAAAAAGAATGTAGGCCGTCATTGGGTTTGAAAATATGTCTAAAATTTTCTGTCCCGGATCCATATCCGCTTCAACGATTGCAGCACCTTGCTTTACATCTAGCTTGAAGTCTTTGCCTTTGATTCTTACTATCTGACCATTTATAAACTCTAGCAGGTCAACTTGAGAATTTATGATGGCATCTACTATGCCTTTTTCGAGCGCTTCTTTTGCGCCATAGCTAGCTGCTTCACTGATCATCTTGGAGAAAGCTTTGGGATTTCTTCCACGAGACTCTGAAAGGGAACTCACTAAAGCTACGAGGTCGTTCACGGCCTTTGCACGAGCATCTTTTTGATCGATATCTTTTCCCATACCAATTGGTGTGGCAGCACCTATATTAGTACCTTCACTCATTGTTAATAGGTGAGCACTTGCAGCGATTATTGCTCCTGCACTAGTTGCACTTGCACCTTCTGGGGAAACCCAGATCGCTACAGGAACATCACTCTTTCCTATAAGGGTGATGATATCTTTTGTGGTGGTTACAAGACCGCCAGGAGTATTCATGCGTATGACAACCATGTCTCCGAAAGTAGATTTGGCCTTTCCAATTTCTGTGGCCAGATAACTATAGGTTGCGGGATTGATACTTGCTGAGATCTCTAAGACTTTTATTCGCTTAACAGCGTATTCAGCTGGTTTTACATCTTGTCCAAACGCTGTCGAAAATGATAAAGAGAGGAGCAAAATAAGATTAAATAAGCTTGTTTTCATATCGAAAACATAAAATAAAAAATATCTCTAGTACAGAGATTTAGCCAATAGGAATACTATGAGAAAGAAGATTATACTTGGACAAGTCTTAAACCCAATCAGTGACAGTAAATGTGACTTCTACAAAAACGGTGCATTGCTGCTTAGCGAAAGTAAAGATGGCTGGATTGTGGATGGTGTTAAAGATAGATCTAAAGTATCTAAGAAGGCCTTAGAAGAGGCGGAGGTGGTTGAAATGAAAGGCCAGCTCATCATGCCTTCTTTCTTTGATATTCACTTCCATTGGGTTCAAGACGATGTAAGAGAGATGCCAAAGGCCAAACTTCTTGAGTGGCTTGAGAAATACACATTTCCTGCTGAGAGAAAATTTGAAAAGAAAACTTACTCTAAAAATAAGGCCAAAAAGTTCTTTTCTAGATTAATTGAAACCGGAACTTTGGGTGGTGCAATATATTCTTCGATCCACGAACATGCTCTTGATCACGCTCAAGAGAATGCGATTGGTCACTTTACTATCGGAAATGTTCAAATGACGATGAATTCTCCGTCGTTTCTTACACAAACTAAGAAAGAGGCCATCGATCTTTCAAAGAAACTTTCAAAAAAATATAAAGAGAAATATGCGCTTACTCCGCGTTTCGCTATAGCGACTGATCCTGAAACCATGAAAAAGTCTGCTGTTGCTGCGAAAAAGAATGGATCATTTATTCAGACTCACTTGTCAGAAAACCACGGCGAGATTGAATTCGTACTTTCTATATATAGAGATCTTCCTGAATTTAAAAATGTTAAGAACTATACAGACATCTATGACAAGGTTGATCTTCTAGGTCCTAAAACAATTATGGGACATGCTATTCATATGTCAGACGCAGAACTTAGAAAGCTTGCTCGCACGAAAACAATTATTGCTCATTGCCCGACTTCGAATGCTCCAATCAAGCAGAAAGGTTTGGGCTCAGGTCTATTTGATTTCAAAAGAACAGAAAAGCACAAAGTACGTTGGGCGCTGGCATCTGATATCGGTGGTGGACCAATTCTATCAATGTTTGATGTTATGAGATCATTTGTAGACCAAAATAAAGGGATCAACCCTGAAGCAACTTATACTAAAGCTCTTTTCCGTTCCACTGTAGCAGGTGCTGAGGCCATGGGTGTGAGTAAGGTTGCAGGAAACTTTAAGAAAGGTAAGGAAGCAAACTTCATTACTGTAAACGCTCCTAAAGGGGATCTTGAAGATTCTGAAACCGTTTTGGAAAAGGTAATCAATAGAGGTCGACGCAAGAGAAGCTCTTATGATCAACTTCCAAATGCTGTCTTCTTTAAAGGCAAGGCCCTGTTTGAGAAGCAATAGAGCTTTTAAAACTAGCAATAGCGATGTAGAATTGGCCTTAGGGAGTTAGGTATGAATAAACTACTTTTGAGCTTACTAGGTGCAAGTGTTGCCTTGAACTTTTATTTGGTAAAAGTTGATGTTGTTGTTAAGGACGACTTGGATCAAGAGTATGTGGAGCCAACTCCTGTAGACCAAATCTCTGTTGCTCAAGCTAGTCTTCAACGAGAAAGTGCTAAGAGCTGTCCGCCATGTGAGAAAAAAGCAGAACTATCAAAAGTTACTGCTCGTGAATGTGAGGAAGAACAAACGGCACTTGTACCTAAGTTTGATAAGCAAGATTTTGAAAAAAAGATTGCGGAGGTTCGAGAGAGTTTTGAAAAGGATACAATTCGTTTTTTTGAATATGAATTAGGTCTAACAAGTGCACAGGTAAACAATTATAAAAACCTTCAAGTTGAAAGAGATGCTGCAATCGCAAATTACATCGACGGTAGGGTTGACTCTAATGGAGGCTTCATGCCTTCACCAGAGCAAATGGTTGATCTTGCTCAGATAGATAAAAAATATATTCAAAAATTAAAAAGCGCTTTCGGAGAAAGCGCTTATGAAGATTATATAAAATATAGAGATAACTTTAACAGACGATTACGTGAGCAAGATCAGTTTCACTACAGTATTCAGTTTTAAGACTTAATACAAATCTCAACAGGGCAGTGATCGCTGCCCAGAACTTCTGGCCTGTGTGCACACTCTTCAACTTTTTCCATGAACTCTTTATTGGCCATAAAATAATCTAGACGCCAACCAATGTTTCTTTCACGACAATTATTTCTATAGGTCCACCACGTATACTCGCCAAGTTTTTCTGGGTAGAGTTCTCTAAAACAATCGACCATACCTTCACTCATGTAGATATCGATCCATTCTCTTTCGTGGTCTAGAAAGCCTGTAGACTTCTTGTTGGCCTTTGGGTTGGCAAGATCAATTGCTTGGTGGGAAGTATTAAAATCTCCAGTTATGACAACGTTCTGGCCGCGTGAGCGATACTCTTTATATACTTCTAAAATTGCGTGATAGAACTCAAGTTTAAAATCTACTCTTGAGTGATCACGCCCTCCATTAGGAAAGTAGCAGTTGATCAAAACAAAATCGTCGAATTCAAGAATCAATGTCCTTCCTTCAACGTCAAATTTGTCAATCCCAATTTGATCGATCACTTTATTCGGTTTCTCCTGCGTCATGACGCAAACACCGGAATAGCCGCGTCGATCTGCGGAATTGATATAAATATTATATTTTTCATGCTCCAAAATACTCTTTGGAAATTGATCTTTTGCCGCCTTGATTTCTTGTAAGCATACGATGTTTGGTAGATCTGCATCCAACCAGTCAACAAAACCCTTACGCTCTACGGCCCGAATACCATTGACGTTCCATGACACAAGCTTTTTCAAAATTTTCCTCTCTCTTTTATTTATTTTTTTTTCAGGCAGTATTAATCTATAGTTTTTTTTAAGAATGTTCGAGACATTCAGAGAAAAATTGTTATTATAGTGACCACCCAATATTCAGTAGGAGACTTCATGCGCTGTTTTAAAAACATTGCTAAACTAATTCGCACAAAAAGACTACAACATCCTAAGGGTTATTCCCAGTCAGAGTTGTCGCACTTGTTAGGGTATAAGAACGGACAATTTATCAGTAACGTAGAAAGAGCATTATGTAATATTCCATTAAAAATGCTAGTTAGAGTTTCGGAAGTTCTAGACATCCACTCTGACGACCTAAAGAAAGCAATCCTTCAAGATCACGAAGAAACTTTAGAGAATTACCTACGTATTTCAGAGGCAAAGCCTGCTGACGTAAAGCCAATTCACTCAAGCTCTCCTGTTGATACAAATAGAGAATTTGCTGCTAACAGCGTAGGCGGCGACTTCAAAATGTCTTCTAATTCTTAGAACTGAATTTAAAAATTCTTTTGGAAATAAAAAAGGCCTCTTCTAGAGGCCTTTGTAGTTTTTGTAATCGTCGATAGTTCCCATGGATTCTTCCGTATCATTGGAAAAGTCTGCCTCAATTTGAGTTGGCAGTAGGTGTGGATCTTCAAATTCACCACTGAAAGGAACTTCTTCTCCCTTTGGAACTAGCTCGTGAGTAGAGGAGAATTGGCGGTCTGCTGGATAAGCGTCAATTTTGTCTTTTAAAACTTCGCGCTGCCAATCTTTTAGGCCGGTTTCAAACCTTCTCAAGGCTTCCAAAGTTATTTGGAAGTTATTTTCTATCTTTTCTAATTGGCGACCCTGAGCTCTGCCGTGCATTTCATATAGCTTACGACGTGCCACAATGTGTTGCTCTAGAAGATTATCGTATTTTTGAAGTATTCTAGCTGGAGTAAGTGCCTTAGGACGTCTACTCTTGCTGCTTGCGGACTTTGGTCCTTGGGCATTTTGGGCATTAGAAGGCTTTGGACCACCACCCGAACGTTTGGGGTTTCTGCGTGGACGTCTATTTTTACCTTTAAAATTTTTGCTTTTGCTCTTGTCTTCTCCAGACATGACACTTTGCTCCTTTAATAGGTTTTCGTAAGATACTAGGAGTTTAGCCTAGATTTGTCTATCAGGGGTTTTACTCTTTTTTATTAATCAACTATACTTGCTTCCATTATCATTTGGCCAAATTAAATGGAGGACATATGGCGAATAAGCGAGTGAAAGTGGCGGTTACAGGTGCCGCGGGACAAATTGGTTACGCGATCCTATTTAGAATTGCTTCTGGACAGATGTTTGGACCAGAGACTGAGGTAGAATTACAACTTCTAGAGCTACCACAGGCCTTAGGTGCGCTGGAAGGCGTTAAGATGGAATTGGACGATTGTGCCTTTCCTTTACTAAAAAATATTGTTTGCACAGATAAGATGGAAGTGGCGTTCAAGGATGCTAACTGGGTTCTTGCTATTGGAGCAGTTCCTAGAGGTCCAGGAATGGAGCGTGGCGATCTATTGAAAGTAAATGGTGGAATCTTTGGACCTCTTGGTAAAGCTATCAAAGAAGTAGGTGCTGATGATTGTAAGCTATTTGTTGTTGGTAACCCATGTAACACGAACTGTTTGATTGCTATGGAAGCTTCTGGCCTTCCAAAGGACAGATTCTTTGCAATGACTATGCTTGATGAGAATAGAGCTAAGACTCAACTGGCTCAAAAAGCTGGCGTAGACGTAACTAAAGTACAAAATATGACTATCTGGGGTAATCACTCAGCTACTCAATATCCAGACTTCTTTAATGCTAAAATTGATGGCAAGCCAGCAAACGAAGTAATTAGCGACGAAGCTTGGCTAAAAGAAGACTTCATTAAAGTTGTTCAGCAAAGAGGGGCAGCGATTATTAAGGCCCGTGGAGCAAGTTCTGCTGCAAGTGCTGCAAATGCTTGTGTTCAGGGTGTTTACAATCTAACTCACGACACTCCAGCTGGTGAGACATACTCTATGTGTATTTCAAGCAACGGAGAGTACGGCGTGGATAAAGGTCTTATCTTTTCTTACCCATGTAGAACTGAAAACGGCAAAATTGTTGTTGTTGAAGGGGTAGAGCACAACGAATTTGGCAAAGAGAAATTCAATGCCACTTTAGAAGAGCTCAAAAAAGAAAGAGACACTGTAAAAGAGCTTGGACTTATTTAGTTAACGAGTATAATTTCCTCTGATTGGCGCGGATTTCCCGCGCCCTTTCAGAGAGGAACTGAATAATGACAAACAAATACTCCACAGAAGAAAAAATCAAACTTTCTGGCTTTAACAACCTAACTAAGATTTTAAGTTTTAATCTTTATGATTTCTGCTTAACTTTTGGTGATGACCAGAAAGAAGAGTACATTAACTGGATTAATGAAAAGTATTCTGCTGAGAAAATTATTGATATCTCCAGAGATATCTGCAAAATCATCGACTCTGATGTCATTTCTGAGTCTAAGATGAACTTCGATCCAGTGGGTGCTTCTACAATGACACTTATGAGCGATGCTCAAGGTGGAAAGTGGGAAGAAGTAAAATCCACTCCTGGATATAGCGCTCACCTTACAAAATCCCATCTAACAAGCCACACTTACCCAGATGCATCAGATCCAAATGGTATCTGCACTTATAGAGTGGACTTTGACATTGCTACTTGTGGGGACATTATTCCTCTAAGAGCAATTAATCACTTGTTTGAAGCATTTGAGTGTGACGTTGTTTACATTGATTATGTTGTAAGAGGTTATACTCGTCTTGCTAATGGTAAGAAGATTTATAATGACGAGTACTTCAACTCAATTCAAGATTTTATCGATCCAAAAATTTTAGAAGACTACACATATCGTTCAGACTTAAACATTCCTAGAGACCATATTTGGCAAACAAAACTTATGGCCAAGGAGTTTGGACCTGAAAGATTTGTATTCTCCAAGGAAGATGTAAACCGTCCAGATATTGATGAGAAAATGCAGAACCTTTATTCGGAGATGAAAGAAGTATTTCACCTCTACTAAATTTAAAGTAAAAACCAAGATTCCAGGAAGGGGACTATGGGTACAGAGATTTCCAAGAAGGAAACATACAGCGAAGAAGACGAGCTTGCCTTTAAAAACAAACTTAAAGAAGAGACTGATCTTCTTCGCAAATGGTTTAAAGAACGTTCATTTAAGCACACTGGTGCAATGACCGGAATTGAACTTGAAGCATGGCTTGTTGATCAAGACATGATGCCCAATCCCTGTGGAGCTGAATTTATCAAAGAGCTCGGTATAGAGCAGATCGTTCCAGAGATTTCCAAATTTAATTTTGAAATAAATTCTAGCCCTTATGAATTAGAGGGCAAAGTATTCTCAAAGCTTCGCCAAGAGTTAAAATCCCTTTGGGGGGACTGCGCTAGCTGGACTGAGAATAATGAAGCTGCACCAGTGCTTATGGGCACTCTTGCAACTCTCAGAGACAATATGTTGGATCTAGAGAACATGTCTCCTCAAAATCGCTATTTTGCAATTAATGACCAAATTATAAAAATGCGTGGTGGAAAACGACCAAACATTGCTTTTGAAGGCAAGGACGAAGTTAAGCTTGAATTTGAAAGTGTGCTTGTGGAATGTGCCGCAACAAGTTTACAGGTTCACTTGTCAGTGTCTCAAGATGAGGCCGCAAGATATTACAATGCTTCTTTGATCGCTTCACCATTGATGATTGCAATCAGTGCAAACTCGCCATACTTCTTTGGCAGAGAGTTGTGGGATGAATCTAGAATTGCCGTATTTGAACAAGCGGTCGCAATGGATTGCTTTGTTGGAAATAGAGGGAACCTTATCCAAAGGGTGACTCTAGGTGATGACTTTGTAAAAGGTTGTTTGATGGAGCTATTTGAGCAAAACTTTGACCATTATCCAGTCCTTCTTCCTGAGGTTTCAGAGACAGATCCAAAGGAGATGACTCACATAAAAATGCACAACGGAACTATTTGGCGCTGGAATCGGCCAATCATAGGAGAGAATAAAGATGGATCTCCTCATCTGAGAATAGAGCACAGGGCACCAAGTGCAGGGCCTACTATTGTTGATTCTGTTGCGAATACAGCTTTCTTTTTAGGACTAGTGGATTACTTGGCCAACTTAGAAATCCCACCTGAGAGCTGTATTGATTTTCAAGAAGTACAAGAAAATTTCTACAAAGCAAGCCGCCAAAGCTATTACTGCAAAGTTAAATGGATCGATGGAAAAATGTGGGACATGCAAGATCTGTTATTAAATGAAGTTTATCCACAGGTAAAGAATGCTCTTATTAAAAGAGGAATCCATAAAGATGATATAATCGAATACATGGATGAAATTATCTATCCGCGTCTGAAAAAGGGTATTAACGGTGCCCGTTGGCAAAAGGCCTTCGTTCATATGCATGGAAAGAAGTTTCAACAATTAATGGAGACCTATCTTGAAAACCAAAAGAAGGATCTTCCAGTTCATCTTTGGAGTCTGTAGTTTTGAATTTAAGCATACATAAAAATGTTCCTGAAGGCCTAATTGATATAACTGTTCAGGATCTTCACGCAAAGTACCCTGGGCCTTTTCTTGTTCATCTAAAAGGGCAAAAAGAAGAGGCGTTGTTTCTATCTGTTTTATTGCATGGAAACGAAGTTACAGGTCTATTTGCCCTGCAGAAACTTCTAAAAAAATACCAAGACAAAGAACTTCCAAGAGATCTAATTATATTAGTTGGAAATACAAAGGCTGCCGCTCAAGGGCAGCGCCATCTAGAAGATCAACCAGACTATAATCGTATATGGCGTGGGGGAGATTCTCCAGAGGCCAAACTTATAGACCAAGTCATGGCCTATGTTCGTGAGTTTAAACTATTTGCAAATATTGATGTTCACAATAACACTGGCATGAATCCATACTATGGTTGTGTAAATGTTTGCAAGCCAAAGTACTTGCATCTTGCATCTGGCTTTAGTGATAAAACTGTTTATTTTACAGAACCAAAAGAGGTTGAATCAATGGCATTCGCGCCACTTTGTCCTTCTGTGACAGTTGAAGCTGGCCTTCCTGGTAAAGCAGAAGGTGTGGATAGAGTGGTTCAGTTTGTTGAAGAGATCATGGCCCTTGATTCGTTTAACGAAAACTTCGACCCATCAAAAGTTAATGTATTTCACACTATTGGTAGAATCAAAATCTCTAAAGAGGCCAAAGTCGATTTCTTAAACTCAAAAGACTCTGATAGTGACTTTTCTTTTATTGGGAATCTAGAGACAAAAAATTTTAGCTTCCTTCCACAGGGCACCCTTCTTGGATTTTGTAAAAATCCTTCTCTTATAAAAGTTGTGGGTAACAATGGGGAAGACATAACTGAACATTTTATTAGAATTGAAAATAATCAAATAATAACATCTAAGATGTTTATACCTTCCATGTTCACCCAGGACCTCTATATTTTAAAAGAGGACTGCTTGGGCTATGTCATGGAAGAGTACTTCGCTATTTAAAATTAATTTTCTTAAACGTTTCACTGTCCTCGCCCAAGGCCTTGATGAGGTCTTCACGAATAAGATTCATCGGAGCTGCAAAATTTATGGCATCTGGGGAATATTGAATTGCTGTTTGTTTTGTAACAACACCAATTACTTCATTGTTGTCATTAAAAATTGGGCCACCTGAGTTTCCACCAAAGACTGTTGCATAAAAATAGATCTCGTTATCAATGTAGTGGGCACCTTTTCCTGTGGATGCATGAATTCCAAAACCTTGAGTGTTGCCTATTGCCGTTATTATAGAAGAACTACTACTAGTTATTTTCTGAGCATTGAGGACTAGTGGAGCTTGCTTTTCAAGTGCATAGCCTCTCCAACTTTTCTCCATTTCAACTAAACAGTAATCAAGTTCAGGGTTGCAGTGAATTACTTTTTCACAACCTAGTGATGCTCCATTTTGGGATGGATTTAGTCTGATGCTAAATCTTTTACACTGTTTCTTCTCTTTATTAATATCAATTACATGGTGAGCGGTGAGAATAAGATTTTCTCCAACATGGAACGCACTGCCATGAGCTTCGCTATAAACACGACGATCTTTATTCGGTCTTGCAATGAAGACCCCTTGTGCTAGATCTTTTATCTGGGCATAAAAGCTTTTTGAAATAGTAAGCCAGTCACCATTCTTTCTTAATCTGGTTCTTTGTGAATAGTAAGGTGCTTCAACAGAGATGTTTAAATCGTCAACTTGCGCTGATTTTCCAAATACTTTAAAAAGCGGTTGGAGTTGATTCTCTGGGTTTATAGAGGCCTGGGAATTAACAACAAAAAGTAATGCTATAAATAAAATTCTCATGATCTAAATGTAGCCAATCATGGGATCTGAAACAATGCGTCGTGTAACAAATACGTACTATTGGAATTATTTAGACACCTTTTTAGAAAAGATGCCAATGTTTCGAGGACTCAGCTCTGAACGGAAAAACTGTTTAAATTCAACTGCTTGGCCATGGTCTTGAAGCCATAATACTCTATCTAGAATGAGGTAGAGCTCTAATACTCGGCCTAGGGGGGACCTAATTGTCTCGGCCACAAGGTACTGGTTTAGCGTTTCGTGCTTCAGATAAAACGCAAAAAGTGATTCGAGATTCAACGTTGATGTCTGGGGAGCGTGCTTAATTGCATAATCTTTAAAAGGAAGATCGTAATCCTTGTAGTGAGCATTACCAAGTGTTTGGAAGTCTTCATTTAATTCATCATGCAAAATCATGTGAAGGACATAGCGGTACACTTTTACTTTATTACGGCGTTTAAATTCAATCAGATCAAGCTTTCGATTAGAACGTGTAGCAAGATTGAGAGCATGAAAGCTAAGTTCTAATGGAGACTCTTTCGCAAGTTGGCTGAGATTATATTGGGAGAGTTTGTGATAGCAACATCCAAAGCTCAATGCATCCATGTCATTATTGATGTGATAGCGCAAAACATCCACAGACAGATCCCCACAGCTATGAAGACCTAAAACCAAGTCAGCTTGTCTATCAATGTTTGTTTTAGAGTTGAAATTGCATTGTTCAAATTTTAATCGTTCAAGGATCTGTGGACTATGGCTTTTAAGCTTTAGTTCGCCAGCACTTTGAAGTTTGGGATCAATATCTATGCAGTGAGAACTTTTTGAGTTGTCATAGATAAGTGCACTTGAAAGATGGCCTTTACCACTTCCAATATCCATAAAGGATTTATAGTCTTTATTTGAAAGAAAAGACTTTATTCGAGTTGCCTCATGTCTTTTCTTTGCACTCATTCCTCGCTCAATGTTTGTTGGCATCGAAATTTCTTCGAATTCAATGTCATCAATCTGAGTGAGCTCTTTTATTCTTCTGAAGTAGTTTTGCAGCTCTTCTGAGAGGTTCTTGTAATTAAGCTCACACTCTATAGAGATAAGTTCTTTATCTTCTTTTTGAATCAACTCACTGATCCAGCTCTCGTAAGGTGCCTCTAAGGCTTTAGGGTAGTGATTCAAAACCTCACTTTGGAGGAGATTGTTATGCTCAATCAAAAAATCTCGAGTGGCCTTAAATCGTCTTTGCAAATCCATAGGCGCGTTATAGTATCAAAGCATGAAAATGGCCATATTTGGACTGGCCCGTTCGGGTATGTCCGCTCTAAAACATCAAAGCTCTCAAGGCAGATATGAATGCTACGCTGTAAATCGTGGGACACCTAAGAGTTGGGAGTCTTATGAGCAAATATGCAAGCTGATTGATCCTGCCAATTGTGTGGATGAAGAAGAAGCTGTTGATCTTATGGGGGAGATGGACTTAATTGTTAAGTCTCCGGGCATCGCCTACACTCATCCGGCCTTAGTGAAGGCCCGTGCCAATAAAGTTGAAATTATCTCTGAAATTGAATACGCATACAGACATTCGGATATTCCTGTTGTTGCTGTAACGGGCACCAATGGTAAAACAACCACCGCTACCATGATCAATGAGCTATTAGAGATGCTTGGTAAGAAAGTATTCCTAGGTGGCAATATCGGTATTCCATATAGCGAAGTTCTTCTTTCTTATGAATCTTATGATTGGGCGGTAATAGAAGTTTCAAGTTTTCAGTTGGAGAACATTAAAAGCTTTAAGCCACGCCTTGCCATTTTAACTAATATTTCACCTTCTCATGGCGAGCGCTATGACTCCCATGAGTTGTATAGAGATGCAAAGCTCAAGCTCTTTCAAAACATGAATGAGGATGACACAGCGATTGTTCCAAGATCATTTTATTCTTTAAATCTTCCATGTAATAAAAAAAGTATCAAGGCCTTGGATCAATTTGATTTTTCCAAGTCCAAGCTAGTAGGTGAGCATAATAAAGAGAACCTTTATTGCGCCTATGTTTGTGCTCAAGAGATCATTGAAGATAAAGAGCTTGTAGACTCTACAGTTCAAAAGTACATCGATAACTTTGGTGGGGTGGAGTATCGAATTCAATTTATAAGATCTACTCCAACTCTAGATATTTATAATGATGGAAAGAGTACGAATATGGCCTCAACACTTGCGGCTGTTGATTCATTTGAAGATAGAAAGCTTCACTTGATCTTAGGTGGAAAACTCAGAGATAGAACAATGGACTTCTCGGAACTTGTTAATAGAGACATTGAAAGTGTTTACGCTTTTGGCGACTCTAAGGATTTTGTTCGTGAAAAACTAAATGGACATTTTTCTGTATCGACTCATTCTACAATGGAAGAGTTGTTTGAAGCTTTAAAGAGTGATGAATTGGATGGGGTGTTACTTTTTTCGCCTGCCTTCCCGTCATTTGATTTATTTAAAAACTATGAACATAGGGCCAAGCGTTTTAATGAGTTGGCAAAAGAGTTGTGATTATTTAAAGCTTGCTGTTCTTCTTACCTGATCAGGTGTTTCTCCAGAACTTGCTTGTGCATAATTAAAGTTTTCGAACGAGATTTTGGCTATAAAGATCCCTAAAATCACTAGAATAATCGAACTAAACTTTATGCCCATTTTTATACTTCCTAAATACTTTATTATTACTTGACTGCAGTATTCATCGGAAATTATTTAGGGAACTTTAGTTTTTATTCAGAATTTCATTAAATTAAATTAAAGTTTTGGTTCAAAGACGTGCAGGCCTTCTGTACTTGGTCTTTAGTTAGATATAACCCAAAGCCAAAACGAAGACGTTGAGCTCTATAGTCTGTGAGAATGGAGTCCTTCTTTAGCATCTCATAAAGTGACTTCGCCTTCGCTTCACTGCCACAATCAATAGTTAGAAAGTGTCCTTGAGAAACAAGGTTGGTATTTGTAAAAGACTCAGGCATGTTAACGGCTTTTAAAAAGCTATCTTGCAGGCCTTGAATATATTCATGAATAGACTCTATTGTGTGGCCATCAGCAAAGAACTGATCCCATACAGCATTAAATCTGTAGTGTGCGGTGAAGTCTCTTGTAGAGCCAGCAAATCGCCAACCGTTTTGTGCATAATCTACTTCAGTAGTTTGAGCTTCAAGGGACTCAAAGCTTGCAAACCAGCCGGTATTGATAGGTCTTAATTCACAGCCTTTAGGAATGGTCATAAAACACATTCCTTCACCACCTTGAGCATACTTATAGGCCCCGGCCATGTAGAAGATATCATCTTCTAGTTCAGACAGGTCTGTTGGAACTGCACAAAAGCCGTGATAGCCATCTACAACTAGAATTGTATCTTTGTTCTTATGCTTAACTATCTCTTTTATGAAGTCTAGATCTAGTACTTCTCCAGAATTAAAAAAGACTTGAGAGATAAAGATCATTGAATAGTCTTGTGAGCGAACTTCATCTAAAAAGCTTTTTCTAAAATCAGAGGAGGTAGTACTTAAAAAATTAACATTATAG
>JAGSHJ010000133.1 GCA_023954595.1 Bacteriovoracaceae bacterium
TCAAAAGTACTTAAGCTATTTATAGAAATAAAAAAGCCTTCTAATTAAAGAAGGCTTTTTTAATAACTTAGTGGGCAATAGTTAACCCAAAAAGAAACTGGTGGGACATGCTGGACTTGAACCAGCGACCACCCGGTTATGAGCCGGGGGCTCTAACCAACTGAGCTAATGTCCCGTCGGTTTGAGTCAAAAATGATACCCCAAAGCATCAAGTTTGAAAATCAAATAATATCCATATCCTACAGATTATGATAAGAAGAAGAAGTCTTTAGCACTGTGTTAATGGAGTAAAATAATGCGATTTTTTAAATATTCTGGCTCAGGAAACGACTTCATATTAGTTAACAACCTTGATGCTGCCCACAGGCCAAGAGTTAGCCTTATCCAACAGTGGTGTAAGCGCCGTGAAGGTGTAGGTGCTGACGGAGTTATATTTATTGAAAAATCCAATGACCATGACTATGGCCTAAGAATCTGGAACGCAGATGGCTCAGAGGCCGAGATGTGTGGCAACGCAGCAAGAAGCAGTATCCACTTCGCCCATCACATTCTGAAAATGGGAAAAGAAAAGTACTACTTTGAAACTATGAACGGAGATTATGAAGGTCGTCCACTCCAAGGGGACAACATTGAAGTTAAAATGACCGAACTGTATGACGTTGATAAGATCAATATCTCTGACTTCTCTACAAAAGGTGCAATGTATTGCAACACAGGTGTTCCTCACGCAGTAATACAAGTAAACAGTGTAGAAGATATCAATATTCACTCACTAGGGCGTATGATTAGAAATGATGTACGTTTTCCAAATGGAACAAATGTCGACTTTCTTGAAGTCGTAGATCATAAAAACCAAGTCATAAAACTCAGAGTATATGAGCGTGGAGTAGAGGATGAAACCCTATGCTGCGGAACAGGTGTTATGGCCGCGGCAGTGACTTGTAGAAAGCTCATGGGGTGGACTGGTGAGATTACAGTACACGCTAAAGGTGGACAACTGAGTGCTGTTGTTGATGACAAACTTGAAAACCTATACTTCCAAGGTGAAGTGAAAATGGTTTTTGAAGGTGAACTAGGTGTCTGAGAGACTAGATAGGCTGATGCTGCAAAAAGAAATGGTTAATACCAGATCTCAAGCAAGAATGCTCATAGAGCAAGGTGATGTTCGAGTAAATGGCAAGCAGGCCTCTAAGCCAGGACTAGCAGTTAAAGAAGATGACACTATTGAAATAGTAGATAGAACGCTCTATGTAGGCCGTGGTGCTTATAAGCTTGAGAAGGCCATTGAGTCATTTAAGCTCAACTTTAAAGATCTTGTTGTAGCAGATATTGGTGCCAGTACTGGAGGATTTACTCAGGTCTGTCTTGAAAATGGTGCTTCTAAGGTCTACTCAATTGATGTCGGCCATGGGCAATTGGCACAAATTTTAAAAGATGATGAACGCGTGGTGAACCTTGAAGGTGTGAACGCAAAGTATCCCATTGAAATTGATGAAGAAGTAGACGCCATTGTTATGGATTTGTCTTTTATATCCATTCGTCAGGTCCTTTTAAATGCAATGGAACTATTAAGGCCTAAAGGCTTTGGAATGATTCTCATTAAGCCTCAATTTGAAGCAGGCCCTAATAGGGTTGGCAAAAATGGAATCGTAAAAGAGTCCGTTGGTAAAACTGTATTGAATGAAACACTTGATTGGATACGCGGGCAAAATTTAATTGTTGAAGGTGTTGCTGATTCTCCTATTACTGGAAAGACTGGTAATAAAGAGTACTTGGCGTGGATTAGAAAGGCCTAGGCCACATCATTGAGTTTACTTACAAAGACTTTAAAAATCTCTCCAAGCTTCTCTTTTGTTTTTTGATCCATACTTATAAATTTAAGTCCTATCCCAATTGGTAGGCCTTCATTTAAGTTTCTGATCACAGCTTTAATCTGCAGCCTTTCATCCTGTTTAGAAGTAAACTCAAAGTTTATTTCATCACCGATATGTAGCATTGATCGTTTTAACTCGTAAGACTCAAGGTAGCATCCGCCATAACTTATATCAGAGCAAAGAGCACTCACTCCTAGTCCCAAAATATTTACATTCTCTGAAATAGGTACACGAATATTCTCTCTTCTAACGAGTAGTTTGAATTCGCCATCAACTTTTTTCGCAAAGACGTCTGCATTAAATTCAAAAATATCTTTTAAGCGCTTCCACTGGGTGCCCGGCTTTTTTAATAGAACTTCTTCACTTAGTTGGCCTTTGGTTATTTTATTCTTGATTTGAGAAAACCGAAGGTTGTCTTCAACTTCACCCTGAACGTACTTTATCTTCCATATAGGAGCATTGGAGACTTCAAAGTACTTACCTGCATTTGTTTTAGGTTTCGAGGGGGGGAGAGTGCTTTTATTTTGTTTTGGTATTTTCTTGATTCTTGGTGGTGTGCTCTTCACTACCTCTAGGGCCTTTGGAAGCTCTGGCGTGGCAAGAGCTTGTATTTCTTCATGCTCTTCTTGTTCGGCCTCATCAGCTACGACAAGACTAGTTTCATCCTCATTGATCTTATTTTGAGTCAGTTGTGCAACCTCGCTCTTTAAGCGATCTCTATCCTCTTCAAGAAATTTAACAAGCTTAGTTAAAGCGTTAATTGTTTCCTGATCCCTGTTCGCAAATTCGCCCATCATTGATTCAAGGTTTTGGACTTGGGACTTTAAATGTTTATATTTTATTCGTGCACTCATAATATTCTATGAGGCTTATCGGAGAGTGATATAAAATATTTATGTTTATTATAGTTGAGTGGTCAATCTTAGGTTGATTGTATTGATTACATTCTCAGAAGGAGCGTCTAAGTCTTTAGAATATGTGGCATCATTAAGGTATTGCAGTTGGTATTCTAGAGAAAAATAGTCCGTAACCTTACGGTTAATTCCTACTTTAAAATTCGTTCTACCGTCGTTGAAGTCCATCTCTTGCATGTCTAAATCAATATAAGGGGAGTGCCATAGATCCGCTCTTATTGAGGTCATGTCAGTTAGAGCTTCGGTCCAAAAGAGCCTCAGTCCTAATCGTGCGTTACTTCTATCTACAGTATTACCTTCAAGATCTTCATAGATACGTTTGTCATAAAGAGGTATGAAGCTAAAATTTAGATGTCTACCAGCTGAGGGGTCAGATATGAAGTGCTTAGTAAATCCCAAAGGCCCAAAGTTTATTTGGGTTATAGGATTTGTGATATTGCCCTCTTGTTCCTGCTCATAAAGAGCGTGAGAAAAAATTGACCATGAAGGAGTGATCTCTTTAACAGAAAATGTAGCGGTTAGCCTTTCTCTGCTTTTCTCGACAGCTTCTTCACTATATCGCTCTACTGTGCGTGTATCTCTTTTATCTCCATAAAGCTCAAAGTTATACTTTTGCCCATAGTTAAATAAACTCATGCCGTAGTAGATGTTTCTTTGGTTATTTAGAGATTCCCAACTGATAGGGGAAGCGAAGATTGAAAGTTCAAGTTTAGAGAAGTCCTTTTTAAAACTAGCCGCATCGAAGTTCTTTTCGACAAACTTTCTATTGTCTGTGGTCTTTGGCCTCTTTGCAGACTCAATAGAGTCTGGAAGATCATATTGGGCGAGGCGCTTTTGTTGTCTTTTAACTACTCTTTCAATGTCTGCATCACTTATATCTGTATAGAAGTTAGTGAAATCTACTTTTCTAAAACTTCTAAGGTCGCGAGGGATGCTACTTTGATTAAGAGAGTGAAGCGTGTACAGGCTATCTTTACTGACAAGTTCAGGTCTTACGACTCTGTATATCTTCCAGTGAGACAAAAGCATGGACGCTTTTAAACATATACCACGAGCAATGAAGCCTTCATCGCTTGTGATCTTCATGTGATCGCCTTTGAAGATACCGTCTTCAAGACCTCTATTGAGAACTAAGACATTCTTGTCATACATCTTTATAATTTGAGTCGACATCCGATCTGATGTGATGAGAGCAAATGCCGAAAAGTGGCATAGTAGAAATGTTAGTGCAACAATAGCTCTTAAGTATGACATAGCTTTAGGATAAGCTATGCCAATACTCATTGATACCAGGCAGTTTTTTGCCGGATTATTCGTAATTCAATACGCTATGGATGTTTTTAACTTCATCCGCCACATTGTTTAAAAACTTCAAGTTAATAAGCATTGCTACGGCCTGAACGTGGTAGTTGTTTTTTTCACAGAGTGAAATAGTCGCCTTAAGAGTTCCACCAGTTGCTAGAACATCATCAACTATTAGGACCTTTTTCTCTTTTGAATTGGGCTTCATCTCTAATGTATCTTCCCCGTATTCAAGAGAGTAGCTCTCCGAGGAGACTGGAGGAGGAAGCTTGCCCTTCTTACGCACAAGAATGAAACCTTTGTTGTGTTTCGCCGCTAGAGCTGAACCTAAAATGAATCCACGTGATTCAATTCCTACAACACACTCAATCTCATCCCAGTTTATATCTTTGCCCATGGCCTCCAAACATTCTGGAAACTTCTCTTCTAGTAGAGGGCTAAAGTCTTTGAAAACAACGCCTTTTTTTGGAAAATCTTCCACATTGGAGATGTATTTTTCCATTTCTTCTTTTTTCATCATGTACCTTTATCTAAATTTTAAGGAATAAAAACTTCAATGGGATCATTATCGATGTTAATGACCGTTTTGTGAACTAGAGCGTTGGCTACGCCTCTGGCCTGGCTTTTAAGTTTCTCAAGATCAGAGTTCTCTTTGAGCTTTAACTTCAAGATCTTCTGTCCAACTTCCTTATCATTCATATGTCCCTGAAGTTCTAATTGATAGATCTTTTCTTCATAAAGAACATTGTTACCAGGCTCGGCAGTGGCAAATTGAGATAAAAATATGGTCAATAATAATAACTTTTTCATGGATAACCACTATCGGCATTTGGCGAGATTTCTTAAGTAATTTTCACTCATTCGTACAGTGTGGATGCGGCCGTAAAAGGTTTTTACACTTTATTAAAAAACGTACAAAATACCCCTCCTAGAAACAGTAGGTTAGGAAACTTTAATGGCGCCTTCTTTGCTCTATTATAGCTCACAAGGAGCTACCTTATGAAATCACTTGGGCTTATTATTTTATTTCTTACTAGTTTTTCTGCGAGTGCAGAAAATATGATAAAAATAAACGCGATAGGATCTTCGCCAAAAGGCCAGTTTGTGGCGTTTGAGGAGTTTGGATATATTGATGGCTCTAAATCATCTTTCTCTTCCATTAGGGTGAAAAACGTTTGGAAAAATAAGTACGTTGATCGTCCTATTAAAGTAACAAGTGAGAAGGATGAACTTCACCAAGTGAGAGCACAGGCAAAAAAATTGGCCGCGGAGAGATTGAGTAAATTTAATATTTCCACTTAAGGAGAGTTCTTGAAAAACGATTATGTACTATCCAATAGTTTAGCAGAAGCTATACGTGTGGCCGAAATAACTAAAAGGCCACTTCTAATAAAAGGAGAGCCTGGAACAGGTAAAACTCTTCTTGCCCACCACTATGCTACTCAAAAGAATATTCCTCTACATGAATGGAGTGTTAAATCCACAACTGTAGCAAAAGATGGCCTTTATTTTTATGATGCAATCACAAGGCTAAATGACTCCAGATTTGAAAATGATTCACAAAGAAATGTGAATAACATCAATGATTATATTCGCTTTGAGGCAATGGGGCGAGCGTTTGCAAGTGAAGAACAATGCGCGCTACTAATTGATGAAATTGATAAAGCTGATATCGAATTTCCAAATGACCTTTTAACTGAACTTGATAAAATGGAATTCACCATCCTTGAAACTGGTGAGAAGGTAAAGGCCCAAAAAAGACCATTTGTATTCATAACTTCAAATAATGAAAAAGAACTACCAGACGCTTTTTTAAGAAGATGTGTCTTTCATTATATTGAGTTTCCAAACTGGGATATGATGCAAGAGATTGTAAAGGTTCACTACCCAAGTATAGACACTGATCTTTTAAAAAGCTCACTTGATCTATTTTATAGAATTAGGGACGAGCAGCTTCGTAAAAAACCATCCACAAGTGAATTCATAGACTGGATTAACGTTCTAATCCATGAGGGTGCTAGAATTGACTCCTCAAAAATTCCATTTATTGGAAGCCTTGTTAAAAACGAGGAAGACTTGGAAAAGTTCAGATAAATGTTTTTAAACTTTTTCTATACCCTTAGAAATAATGGTGCTCCTGTGAGTACGCGGGAGTATTTAGACTTTTTGAACGTTGCTGAGCAACTAAAAGATAGCTCAGAGCCGATGAGCTTGGAGAAGCTATACTCAATCGCAAGAACTTGTCTCATTAAAGATGTAAAACACTTTGATGCCTATGACATAAGCTTTGCTCAATGCTTTTCTAACTTGTCTTCAGATGAAGACTTTAAGAGTAAGCTCATGCAGTGGCTTGAGAATGCTAAGCAGACAGAGCTAGATGAGCAGAGAAAGTTAAATGCCCTAGACCTTGCTTCAGAAGAACTTCTAAAAGAATTAAAAGACAGACTTAAGACCCAAAAAGAGCGCCATGACGGCGGAAATCATTGGGTCGGAACTGGTGGAACTAGTGCCTTTGGCCATTCATGTTATAACCCTAATGGAGTAAGAGTTGGGGGGCAATCGGGACAGCGAAGTGCTTTGGCCGTTGCTGGAGAGCGTAAGTTTAAAGAGTACAGGCATGATGAGTCTCTAGATATTAGAAACATTCAGGTTGCACTTAAAAAACTCAGAGACCTTAAAAAAACTGGCCGCAAAACTCTCGATATTGATCGCACTGTAAAACGCACTTGTGAAAATATGGGAGAGATCGAGGTTGTACAAAGTTCCAAGAGAAAAAATAATCTGCGCCTTATTCTTTTGATGGATGTGGGCGGAAGCATGACAGAGCATTCTCAAAGGGTGGAGAAGTTATTTTCTGCGGCCCACCAAGTAAATCATTTTAAAAGTTTTGAGGCCTATTATTTTCATAATGTGATGTATGACTGTGTTTATAGTAGTGCTTCACTAAATCCTAGAAGTGCAGTTCCAATTGAAAAACTAATAAGTAAATTTAACTCTGAAGCTCGTTTAATTGTTGTGGGAGACGCTTATATGGCCCCATATGAGCTCTTTCAGATGACGGCCAGTATGCGGGACTTTTACTGGAGCCTGAGGGAGAACCCTAAGGCAAGTTCGATGACAGGTATCGAGAGGGTTCATCAGCTAAAAAAGGCATTCCCAAAGTCTGTCTGGCTTAATCCTGAACCAAAGTCTCTTTGGTCGGCCCCAACAATTAAATCTATCAAAGAGCAATTTTCAATGCATGAGTTAACACTCGATGGAATTGATGGTGCTGTTAGAAACCTTCGTTAATTAAAAACCTTCAGGACGATCAAACTTTAAAATTACGGAATGATCACCTTTTAGTGGGTAGAGAATCTTGGCCTTTTTGGTAAATGAATTACGGTTATTATCAAGGCCTATAAATATATGACGATCACTCATATAAAGTGCCTCCGCTAATCCATAAGGCTCGCCAGTGTTATACAGATCTTGGATCTGAAGTTGTGGCCCTAGGGAAGCGTACGAAACAGATTGAATAACTTCCAAACTCTTAGGGTCTAATTTAAGAATTCTTCTCATGTTTCTCTCTAAAACGTAGAGGGCGTTATTGTTAAAGAATAAATCAGCGTAATCTGGGTGAATGTTCTCTTTTATAATTTTAGTTGAACCGATCTTTTCAACTTTCAGTGTATTTAAATTCACT
Organism: Bacteriovoracaceae bacterium; assembly: GCA_023954595.1. Classification (GTDB taxonomy): domain Bacteria; phylum Bdellovibrionota; class Bacteriovoracia; order Bacteriovoracales; family Bacteriovoracaceae; genus UBA845. Next base: position 7,776 of record JAGSHJ010000133.1, read on the forward strand.
ACTACAATCGCCCTAGGGGAGCGCTCTTGTGCTAGGTAGAGGGTTTGGTTTTCACAATCAATTGCTATTCCTTCAAGGCCTGCGTTGGAGGGAGA
>JAGSHJ010000409.1 GCA_023954595.1 Bacteriovoracaceae bacterium
GTTTTGTTGGGTCTATGGATGTTAATATGTCGTTTATCTCAACTACCGCACCAATCTTTTCTGAACCATTAGCAATAAAGGATGGAAATCTATTTAACTCAGATGCCAAAGACGTTGGAGATATTGATGCTTCAGGTTTTTATGTTGAAGAGGATAATGGAGACTGGATGCGTTTTACAAAGAACCTCGATGGATCAACAACCTTTACTGGAGTCTATACAGATCCAAGTTATGGCAAAGTTGATGTTTCAGGGGATTTACAGACAGTTGTGAAATAAATTATTAAAAAACGCCAAGGAGGGCACTTGTGAAAGCATTCACAATTCTATTGAGCGTAGGGGCCATGATGGCCCTAAGCGCTTGTAGTAAAGATTCACTACCCACTGTTCCTGCAATCGTTACAGGAAGAAGTCTAAATACTACTGACTTTCCATATGATCCCAATGTTGTTCCTGTTGGAAAAGTTGGAGAGTTCTCTGGAAACTATTCAGGAAAGTGTGAGTTAGAATATCAAGGTGCTCAGGCACAGAGCTGTGAAATTAACCTCGTCATAAACCAAGGTGAAGGCAAGTTTCAAATCGACTCTAGTGCAGTGGTTAACCTCGGTGGCCAGTACTACACAATCGAATTAAATTCAAAAGAACACCTAATACTTGGAAATGATCTTATAAGCTCAGACAACCAAGTGGACTCGGGTGACATTGGTAGTAGCTCGTTTTGGATAATGATGGATGATGATTCAAGATTGCAGTTCGAATCACTTCAAGAGGGAAGCTACATAACTGTAGAAGCATTAGATCAAGGTGATTATTTAAAAATTACTTCAGGGCTAACGAAAGGCAATTGATACTGGCACGAGAATTTCGATTGCGGCCTAATTAAAACCGCAATCGATTATATAAAAATAAAAAATAAATTCTAGTCTGGTCCGTTGTCTGGATCAATTTGAGATTGGATGAAGTTTTGCTCGCCAATCTTGTTTAGAATGTTTTGCTGAGTTTCAAGCCAATCAATATGGTGCTCTTCCGAGTCCAAGATTGCTCTAAAAAGATCTCTTGAAACGTAATCTTGCTCTTCTTCCGCAATCTTAATAGAAGTCTTAAGGTGTGGAACAGCTTCGTATTCAACTTCAAGATCTGCTTCAATAATTTCTTTAACGTTTTGACCAATTCTTAGATTGTTAAGCTTTTGAAGGTTTGGAAGTCCTTCTAAGAAAAGAATTCTTTTAATCAAAGCATCAGCATGCTTCATCTCGTCAATAGACGCGTCATATTCTAGTTTGCCAAGCTTCTCAAGACCCCAGTCTTGAAGCATTCTTGCATGTAAGAAATATTGATTAATTGCTGTTAGTTCTCTAGTTAAGCACTCGTTTAATGCTTTAATGACTTTTGGGCTGCCTTTCATAGTAATACTCCGGGAATGATTGAAAACTCAATCATTAAAACAGCGAAACGCTTGCGTTTCAAGGGAAACTTTTTAACTTTGGTTTACACGGCGAGATGTGTGCTTGGCGGCCTCAGGGGTCACACTTGTCACTTCTAGACATTTATCGATTGCCGTTTGCAGGCATCGGCCACAATCGCTAGCAACACCCAATACTTTCATGATTTCAAGGGAGCTGGTTGCCGTTTTGGAGGCCTCTATAATGTCTTGATCGGTAATGCCGTTACATATACAGATATACATATATTTTTTATAGCATACGGCTGTTTGGCATGCAAAACAAAAGTATATGTATGTAAAAACTTTCCTGTAGATTTTTATTGTTTAGTCGTGATTTCAGCTATTTCGCGCTATAAGGGCTTATGGAAAGAGAAATGCTGAGTTTTGAAGAATTACGTCCTTATTTGCTGCATCAGTTCAAAAATGAATCCCAGATGCTTTCATCCATTGAAGAAGTGGGAAAGTTTTTTAACTTCTATAGAGATAATTTAGACAAGTATCTAAACGAAGAGCGTCTGGTTTCGGCCTATTGTGCATACTGGCTTACTACAAATTATCCAAAGCTTTTCGAAGTCTTAAAGTTATTGCCTAAAAGCTTTGATATATCTTCATTTGATAGAGTTGTTGATATTGGTACTGGTCCAGGCACATTTATGCTTGCTCTAGATGAAGTCCTTAATAAATAGACCCAGCTTTGGGGAGTGGATACTTCTGAATTAATGCTCAAGCAGGCCCGTGCCTTAATGGCCGGTTTATGTCCAGATAGAGAAGTTTATCTTGGTAATAAGGTTCCTAAGGGTGAAGCGAAAAATACATTACTACTATTCACCCACTCCCTAAATGAGATGGGTGCTGAAAAGGCACAGCAATATATAGAGCTGGTTAAGCCATCGGTAATTCTTTTGATGGAGCCTGGAACGAAGGATGCGTTCGCTAAAACTCTTGAGCTTAGACAGTGGTGCGTGAGTAAGGGGTTTAATGTTTCTTATCCTTGTTTTTCCAATTCACCTTGCCCACTAAATCTTGAAGAAGATTGGTGTCATCAATATTTAAAAACACGACATGCTCAAGATGTTGAGAGTATGACCCAAAAGCTTGGAAGAGATCGAAAGCTACTTCCAATGACAATACATCTCTATACAATAGAAGAGTTATCTAAGAATCAAGCACAAGAGCATACTGCTCGATTGGTTAGAGTCTATAAACAAACGAAGCACTCTTTTGAATGGATGCTATGCAAAGAAGTAGAAGGTCAGAATATTACATTTAATGTAGAGGTTCCTAAGAGAGGAATGTCTAAAAAAGAAATAAAGGCCTTTGAGGAAATCATGGCAGGCGAAAAAATTCATTACAGTGTTGTAAAAGAGATGGAACAAAAAATTCGCATTAAACTTATTTAACCTTTTCAAAGCAGGCCTTGTGTCTGCTTTTTCTAACTCATAAAGCTTTAATATTTAGTAACTTTTAATAAATAAACCTCCATTTGCCACACTTATAGGTCATTTAGTGGAAATCTTTGCCAAAGAGCATCTTCTAACGCCTTGAAATTTCGAAAATTGTTGTTTCCTTGTTTAATAAAATCAACAGTTTCCCGAAAAGGTAGGCGATGACTAAAAGTATTTATATTTTATTAACATTCATTCTTTCGGGCTGTTTTTTTGAAAAGGACGAATACGTTCTTGAAAA
>JAGSHJ010000174.1 GCA_023954595.1 Bacteriovoracaceae bacterium
CACGCCAGTAAATATGGGTAACCCACACTTCAACGCTGGAAATACAGCAGGCCTTGACCTTCTTATTGTTTATTGGATTATAGAAGCACTACAGATTTAAGATAAAAAAAAAGGGGCCCTATTAAAGGCCCCTTTCTTATATAAGAAATGTCTCTAGACTTATTCTTCTTTCGCAAGTTTCTCTTGTCTTGCTTTGATAACTTCCGCTTGGATGTTTGATGGACACTCTTTGTATTCAGCAAATTCCATAGTGTAAGTCGCTTTACCAGCAGTACCAGATCTAAGATCAGTAGAGTAACCAAACATTTCAGAAAGAGGAACCTGAGCGTTAACGATTGTCTCGCCGCCATTTCCAGCTTCAGAACCTTGGATTAGACCACGTCTTGAAGAAAGGTCACCAATTACGAAACCTTGGAAGTCATCTGGAGTTTCAACTTGAACTTGCATAAATGGTTCAAGAAGAACTGCGTCCGCCTTAGAAATACCTTGTCTCATCGCCTGACGAGAAGCAATTCTAAACGCCATATCAGAGGAGTCAACGTCATGGTACTTACCGTCGTTAAGATCAACTTCAACGTCAATAAGTGGGAATGCGGCCAAAGGACCTTTATCCATAATGTCTTCAAAACCTTTTTCACAAGCACCAATAAATTCAGAAGGAATAGATCCACCTTTAATATTGTTGTTGAACTTGAAGTTTTGATCTTCTTTGTCTTTCTTGTCAGCAGTAAGTGGACGAATCGCACCAACAACTTGACCGAACTGACCAGAACCACCAGTTTGCTTCTTGTGAGTATAGTCAAAAGCAGCTTCTGATCTAATTGTTTCTCTGTAGTTAACCTGAGGAGCACCAACTTCTACGTCAGCTTTGTACTCACGCTTAAGACGCTCTACATAGATCTCAAGGTGAAGCTCACCCATACCTGCAATTCTAGTTTCCCCAGACTCTTCGTCAGTGAAAACATGGAATGTAGGATCTTCTTTTCTAAATCTGTTAAGACCTTTAGACATTTTAGCCTGCTGATCTTTATCTTTTGCTTTAATAGAAAGCTCGATAACTGGAATTGGAACGTGCATACCTTCACATGAAACGTTCAACCACTCGTCGTCTCCAACAAATGTATCACCAGATGCACAGTCAACACCAACCATTGCGATGATGTCACCAGCACCAGCAACATCGATATTCTCTCTGTCGTTAGCGTTCATTCTAACCATTCTACCTACACGAACTTTCTTACCAGTTCTTGTATTCCAAACAGTGTCACCTTTAGTTAATTTACCTTGGTATACTCTTGTGTATGTCAACTGGCCGAATTGCTCGTCAGTAATTTTAAATGCCATACAAACAAGTGCTTTCTCAAAGTCAGGCTCAAGAGTGATTTTCTCTTCGCCTTCTTTAGTTTCTTTAATACCAGATGGCTTAACACAAGAAACTGGAGAAGGAAGGTATCTAGCAACTGCGTTTAGTAGAGGTTGAACACCTTTGTTCTTAAATGCAGATCCCATGAAAACAGGAACAAGCTCAAGTGAGTTAACACCCGCTCTAACACATTTGTGGATTTCTTCCTCAGAAGGCTCTTCACCTTCAAGGTATTTTTCCATGATTTCGTCGTCAAATGCAGATACTTCATCAAGCATCTCTGCTCTTTTCTCTTCCATTTTATCAACAAGATCAGCTGGACATTCTTCGATTCTAACGTTTTCACCGTTAGCGCCGTCGAAGTAATAAGCTTGCTTAGTAATAAGGTCTACAACACCTTCAAAGTTCTCTTCTGCACCAATAGGTATTTGCATAAGAACAGCGTTAAGGTGAAGCTTTTCTTTAAGCTCTGTTGCACCTTTATCAGCACCAGCACCCATACGGTCCATTTTGTTTAGGAATGCTAGTCTTGGAACGTTATATCTCTTCATCTGTCTGTCTACTGTGATTGATTGTGCCTGAACACCAGAAACAGAACAAAGTACAAGAATCGCACCATCAAGAACTCTTAGAGATCTCTCAACTTCAACAGTGAAGTCAACGTGACCCGGAGTATCGATAATATTGATTTTGATTGATTTGCCATCACCTTCTGCGAATGTGATGCCTTCTTTGCCAAATCCATGCCAATGAACTGTAGTAGCCGCTGAAGTGATCGTAATCCCTTTCTCTTTCTCTAGCTCCATGTGGTCCATTTTTGCGCCGTCACCGCCGCCACGAACGTCTTCAATCTTGTGAATCATGTCACAGTAGAAGAGAATTCTTTCTGTTAAAGTCGTTTTTCCCGAGTCAATATGGGCGGAAATCCCAATATTTCTCGTCTTAGGTAGGTTTTTCATCTTTTCTCCAACGGGTATAAAGTTATTACTTCGCGTTAATTTCTTGCAGATTTATCGGAATCTTAAGAAAAAATCTAATAAGAGTCAATGAATTTACAGTCATTAATAGAGCATTATTTTAACGTTTTTTATTGTTTTTGACTAAAATGCTTTGTTCGCCCGAAATCAACTTGCGCTTTTAGGCATTTTTCATTAATAATGTTCGCCATGTCATATCGTGATTTATCAAAAGAAGTTCTCTACGAAGGTGTTAAAACCCTAGTAGACACAGAAACAGCCCATATTCACCTTCCACAGCAGAAGCTCTACACGCTTTTCAGTATTGGATTCCAGTATTTACTGTATAAATCCACCAAGGAAGCTGGTCACTATATAATAAGAGTTGAGGACAGCTACTTATTAGATAAACTCCAGAAAAAAAGCAAAGATCAGTCTACAAGAAGATTTATGCAAAGTTTGGCGCTACCTAGAAAGCTAAAGTATGGCGGATCAGTATTCCACTTGGACTTTTTCAATTTTTCTACTTGGGCAAACACCAATGAATTGCCTAAGGACAAGATCAAAGGTGCTCTTGTTGTTAAAAACGCCACAAAGAAACCTTTTGGTGAATACTTCGCAGATGATGAAGACGAACAACTTAAAGCAATGCTTGATTCTCTTCCAAGTGACTACTACTACTCTTCTCTTATGCAGGTTGTACCTAAAACAATTGTTATTGCTTACGACGAGAACTATGAGGGTGTGGAGTCAGTAAGGTTCCCTTTTATTAAAGAGGAACCAAAAGAAAAGCTATCCAGAGGCGTAAATATAGCAAGTGACGTTAATCTTGATGATTTGGAAGAGTAGCTTCTAAAAGAAGCTTCTTAAGCTGTTCCATCTCATCAGGTGAGGACAATGCTCCACCACAGCTTGGGGCCACTAATTTCTCAGACTTTACTTCGTAATTAATCGCCTCACCCTTGGAACTTACTGGGATAAATACTAAACGCTCCCCTAAACTCTCCTGGATATCTGAAATCTCCGCACCATAAAGTGAAGGATCCAAGGCCACATAATCGACATCTAATAATTCCAAGGCCTCCAAACTTACACGTGAACAAGCATGTACACCGATTTTTGCATGACTAAATTGTTTGCTAGTTTTTAGCTTAGAAATAAATTCATTCAGCGTGCTGATTTCAGTTTCACAAAACGCCAGGACAGGTTCATCAAGAAAGAAGATAAACTCTTTATTTGTGCTTAATGAATTAAAATGATTTTGCGTATCTAAAATCTTCTCCAAATAAATGGATATAATTTTGGACGTATCAGGATGATGATCTAGAGACGAGGCCAAGGTTAATGGGCCACATGCTTGCCACTTGTAACACTCGTTTAACCTTTTAAAGAATTCATCTGTCGCACAAAAGCTTAGCCCTTCGTGGCGTTGGCCGATCTTTTCGCGAAGACTTGAACCCTTATAGATATAGCCATCAATACACGACAATGCCTGGTCAACCATAAACTCATTCGGTTCAATTTGCGGAAGATTCGGAAGTGTAGGTATATCAAATGAGAAAACGTGCTCTATTGCCTGCTCAATACTTTTATAAGGCAGACTGCCAATTAAAAAGGATTTCATAATCGATTTAGGACAATCTCAAAACGAGTGAGGATTTCATTTTCTTGAGTGAGACTATCAAAGCCTAGCGAAAGTCTAAGGCCGTTCTTTGCGTATTCGGAAAGCCCCATTAATTCGAGTGTTCTTGAAGGCTCTACAGAACCAGCGGAACAAGCCGACCCAGAACTTAGGTCAATGCCAGCAAGATCGAACTGAATCAAAGAGATGTCTGCCTTTTTGTTTTTGAGAATAAAATTTAAAGTATTAACGGAGCGTCCATGGACTGATTTATTTCCAACAATAATTGTGTCATCTCTTTTAGAGACCATGGCCTCTAATTTATCCCTTAGAGCTTCAATCCTTGTTAGATCAACTTTCTCAATATCTTCCAGAGCAAGTTTAACTGAAAGAGCACCTAGAGGATTCTCAGTACCACCACGAAGACCAGATTGCTGAGCTCCGCCTTCTAGAATTGGAGTGTAGGGGTAGTCTACTTTTACAAAGCTAAATCCAACCCCTTTAAGAGCACCAAATTTGTGTGCGGAATAAGTGTAACAATCCAACTCGCTCACAAGTGAATTCCATCGAGGAATCTTTCCAGGAGTCTGAGTGGCATCGACATGTACAAAAGCACCAGTCTGACGTTTAAGCTCTAAAGCGTCTTCTAGACTCCACTTAACACCAGTCTCATTGTGAAGATATAAAAAATTAACGAATACTCTACCTTCGTTCTTACTCTTCCACTCATTGATCTGGTTAATACTATCGCTTAACTTAAAATTACCATCGTGCTCTATTGCTAAAGCTTGAGTATGAACACCTCTGCGTGCAAGAGCACGAGCAGTCGCAAGTGTGGCGGGGTGATCACTTTCGCAGTAGAACATCGCATCTTTATTAGTTGAGGATTCAAAAAACGTACGGATCCCCTCTGTTGCACCAGAGTGAAATATTAATCTATAGACGGACTCTTCTAGGCCAAAACAGGACCTAAGATAGCTTTCTACTTCATTGATAATTTTTCTTGAGGACTTTCCAGACGCATGAATCGATGCCGGATTGGCAAAAGGAAAATCCCCTTTTTCCAAGAAACTCTTAAAGCTCAAGGATAAAGGGGATGTAGCGTTATAATCCAGATATAATCTAGTTTTCAAAACTACTGATTGATCTCTCCAAGATTTGGTCTGATCACAGAGTCAGAATTCATAGAAGAAGCTGAGTGAGTTTCACCTGCATCTCTATTCTCAGTGCCTTGAGCACCCATTCCAGACTCTCTAGACTTTCTTTGTAGATCGCCCAAAGTAGTTGTGCTCAAGTATTCTTGCATTAAGATACCCAAGTTTTGGAAAAAGTTACGAGTAAGGTTGAACTCAGTAGTATCAACTTTTTGAGCGGCCTGGCCTTCAGTAGTAGCCTTAACTTCAACACCAGAGCTTGGATTCCCTAGGATATCTTTAGCTGGGTTGATATTTTCGCCAACGCACTCAAGTACGTCTTTAATAGTGATTTCGTCCATAGATCTTGCCAGAACGTATCCGCCGCCTGGGCCTCTTACAGACTTAACAACTCTACCAGTTCTTAGCTTTCTGAAAAGCTGCTCTAGGTAGTGAAGTGAAATTTGTTGTCTTGTAGAGATTTCTTGCAATCTAACTGGATTGCCGCTTGAGTGAAAAGTTAGGTCGAGCATTGCTCTAACGGCGTAACGGCCTTTTGATGTAAGTCTCATTGTCATCCTCCATAATCTGATTAAACATTCTTTTTGTTTTAATTTGGGACATCTTCTTCCTTAGAGTCCCTAGTAGTATTCGACCGAAATTTTCTATCCGGTAAATATCTCAATAAAAATTATCACTCTTTTTAGATGTTGACGTCAACTGTTAATTACTAAAGAAATATTAAAAAGAACTTACATTTAGAAACCATCATAAACACCTGAAATCAAAGACTTGATCCGCAGCAGCATGTATGATTTTTTTTGTGCGCCGGGAAGTAATTTCCGACAAGGCCACTCTGGTGAATTTAGAGGTCGTTGATTTTATATAAAGAGAAGTTTCTGCTGAAGCTCGCCTTGTCATCATCCTCTTTCTGAGTCTCTGAATTTACGTGGATCTTCATGCTAAAGACCTCGAAGTCTTCTGGGAGCTCTTTTAGTAGAGTATTTAAGTAAGGTCTACCCCACTCGACAAGGAAATAGCTCTTATCTTCTAGATATAACGGAAGTTCTAGGTGATATATCTCTTCAGCGGCCTTTAAACGGTAAAAGTCGGCATGCAAAACCGAGTGAGTCTCTGACAATACAGCGTAACTAGGACTAAAAGTCTCATCATCGCTTATAAATCTTTTAGCGAAGGTAGTCTTACCTGCCCCCATAGGCGCATCTAAAAAGATTAAGGCCTTCGGCTTAACCGTTTCTTTCAACTCATGAGCAATATAGCCTAAATCACCGACAAAGACCTTCTTCCACTCTCTTACTAGTTTTTCAGACAAAGTTATTCTCCGTAAATAATCTTATCAATTTGACCTTCCAACTCTTGAAAGGTTTTTGAAAAGCAATC
>JAGSHJ010000548.1 GCA_023954595.1 Bacteriovoracaceae bacterium
TTCGCATTGAAAAATTATTCAGCGAAACCCCACTGCCTGTTCCACTTGCCAAGCTATTAGAAGAGCAACTTCAGGAAAACAATCTACTAGGACAGAAGCTTGCTATTCGTTCTTCTGGAATCGATGAAGACTCTACAGACCACTCCTTTGCTGGAATGTTTTCAAGCTACTTGTTTCAAGAAAAGTTTGAAGATATTGAATTGTCTCTCAGAATGTGTTGGGCAAGTGCTTATGGTACACGTGCTCTTGAATATAGGCGCAAGAATGGTCTTTCATTATCAAATATAAAAATGGGAGTTGTCCTTCAGAAGATGATCAACTCCAGTGTTTCAGGAGTAATGTTCACTAGAAACCCCATGGATGCATTTGATAGAGAAAACATCATCATTGATTCACTATTTGGCCAATGCGAAGGCCTTGTTAGTGGTCTGCTAGATGCGGATAACTATATCGTTTCGAGAACAACGCTCACCAGTAAGAGCACTATTGCTGAAAAAGAATCTCAGCTAGTTCAAGCAAAAGATGCAGTAGGTCTTGAGACACGCGCCCTAGAAGCAGAAATGACCAAAAGCTCAAGCCTAAGTGAGGAACAAGTTAAATCAATTGCTCAATTAGGTCTCAAACTTGAAAAGCATTTCCAGATGCCACTTGATGTTGAATGGGCAATTGAGGACGATGAACTGTATATTGTTCAAAGTAGACCTATCACGACTCTACCCGTAGACGCTTTTTATAGCTCTGAGATAAATGGAACATACGCAACCCTATGGGATAATAGCAATATCGTTGAGAGCTTCAGCGGAGTTACAACACCTTTAACCTTTTCAGGAACCAAGAAGGCCTATGCAATTGTATATCGTCAAACTTGTAGGCTCCTTGGAGTGCCAGAGAAGATTATCGAAGATTATGATGAGCAGTTTGAAAACATGTTGGGTTTGATAAAAGGCCGTGTCTATTACAATCTTATAAACTGGTACAAGCTACTACTATTAATGCCAGGCTCCTCTAGCAGCAAAAGCTTCATGGAAACCATGATGGGCGTAAAAGAGGACCTACATGAAAAACATCAAAAACTTTTTGATTTTGTTGAAGATGTTCCCAAGTATGGAATCCTAAAAAAACTCCAAGTCTTTGGTAAGCTTACTTACTACTTTTTTAGAATTGACTCGATGGTTGCAAAGTTCTCTAAAAACTTTGATTTAATTTATCAAGAGTACAACTCAACGGACTTTACTAAGAGACCATTAAAAGAATTAAAGAACATGTATATCCACTGGGAAAAGAATATCACCTACAATTGGAAACCACCTATCATCAATGATTTCCTTGTAATGATTTTCTTTGGTGCGCTCAAGTCAATGACTGAAAAGTGGATCAAGACAGATCAAGATAGTGTCTCACTTCAAAATGACCTTCTATGTGGACAAGGAGATCTTGATAGTGCTCTGCCAGTAAAGACCTTAATGAAAATTGCAGGCATCATTGATAAAAATGAGGATCAGAGGCAATTCATTCAGAATCACTCACCTGAACAGCTTTGGACAGCACTTCAGGCCGGTGAACAACCAGAGATTTACAAATTGATCACAGACTACCTTCACCTGTATGGATTTAGATGTAATAACGAACAAAAA
>JAGSHJ010000293.1 GCA_023954595.1 Bacteriovoracaceae bacterium
GTATCAACTGCTAATATGATGTCTTCTGTCTAGGCCTTGTCTAGGCCACCCAATACCTTACCACGGGCGCGTAATGACATAATAATAATGGGACGTTATACAGTTACAAATTAGCAATTAGGCATAAATTAAGGAGTAAACTATCGAGAACCTGGTCATTAGAAAATTAGAAGCAGAAGAACTGACACAGACTAGAATTCAGGAACTCATCCAATTTTTATATAATAATCTTGATCAATTTGGGGATGATTTAAAATCAATTGAGAAGTGCTTTGAGTATCTCACAACTCCTAATCAAGGCGGCACAGTCTTTATCGCGGAAAAGGACAGTCAACTTGCTGGGGTTACAACGATCCTAAACACACGCATGTCCCTTTTTATACCAGAGAACTTTTTAGTCTACATCGCAGTAAGCTCAGACTTTAGAGGCCATGGAATTGGAAAGAAAATTCTAGATAAGGCCAAGAGTGAATTAAATGGAGCAATTGCACTACACGTTGAACCAGAAAACCCTGCAAAGCGTCTCTATGAAAGAGAGGGCTTTACAAATAAGTATCTTGAAATGCGGTATAATCCATAATGGCGTATTTAAAACTCTACCGAAATAAATTAAAGCATAACTACAAACGCCTTGATCGATTATTTACTAAGCATAATATTGATTGGGCAATTGTAACTAAACTACTCTGTGGAAATAAAACATTCCTTGAGGAAGTAATAAATTTAGGTGCTGCTCAGGTTTGTGATTCAAGACTTACAAATCTTAAAGTTGTAAAAGCAATCTCCACAGACATTGAGACCGTATACATAAAGCCACCAGCAGCTAGCCATATAAAGAATGTTGTAAAATATGCTGATATAAGTTTCAACACGTCATATGAAACTATTAAGCTTCTTGCAAGAGAGGCCAGAACCCAAAAGAAAAAGCATAAAGTCATCATTATGATAGAGATGGGAGATCTCCGAGAAGGAGTTCTAGGTCACAAGCTTGTCGAGTTTTATAGAAAAGTTTTTAAACTCAAAGGCGTTGATGTTATTGGAATCGGTGCAAATCTAAATTGTTTGCATGGTGTAATGCCCTCTCAAGACAAGTTAATTCAACTATCGCTTTATAAGCAGATACTGGAATTAAAGTTTAATAGAAAAATACAAGTCCTCTCAGGGGGAACAACAGTTGCTATTCCACTTATCCATAAGAGACAAATGCCAAGGGAGATTAATCACTTCCGAGTTGGCGAAGCACTATTTTTTGGTGCCGATCTGTTTACAGGTGGGACACTTAAAGGGATGTATAACAACGTGTTTGAGCTTTGTTGCCAGATCATTGAAATAGAAGAAAAACCGGCCGTGCCAGTTGGAGAGCTTCAACAAAACCCAAGTGGAGAAGTCTTTGAAATAAATGAAGATATGTATGGGAAAAAATCTTATCGTGCCATTATAGATTTAGGCCTGCTTGATATTAACCCAGACTTTTTATCCCCTATTGAGGATGAGAATATAAAAGTCATAGGTGCTTCAAGCGACATGCTAGTTATCGACTTGGAAGAAAACCCAAATAATTACAAGGTTGGTTCAATCGTTAAATTCCATACATCCTATATGGGTGCATTAGGGCTAATGAACTCTAAATACATAGAAAAGGTCGTTATCTAGAAATTTGACAATACGTTAGGGTTTGCTCGAAAATTAAAAGATGAGAAATCTCGCCTTCATAGATATTGAGGCCACTAGTGCGGACGCTATAAATGCCGAAATAATTGAGATTGCTTTCGTTATTAAAGATCACGAAGGCAACCTGGTGGATCATTATAATGGGCTGATTAATCCTGGTCGTAGAATACCCGAGAACATAGTTGAATTGACGGGCATCACAGATAAAATGGTGGAGAACGCTCCAGAGTTTCACGAAGTAGCAGACACAATATACAACAAATTAAAAAATACAGTTTTAGTCGCTCACAAAGCAGAGTTCGACTACCAAATACTTAAAACTAAATTCGTACAATTAGAAAAAGATTTCTCCAGCAAAAGCGTTTGCACCTTACAACAGGCACAAAGAACAATACCTGGAATGTCCTCATACTCTTTGGCATCACTGTGCCAGTTTTTTGGTATTTCTCTTAAAAAGAATCACAGAGCATTAGATGATGCGGAGGCAGTGGCCGAGCTTTATGAAAATCTCGCCCTATTAGAAACTAAACACACCACAATACATCGCTACCTCAGCCGGCATAAAAAGATTATTGATAAATCACGCAAGATACCGGGAGTATTGAGCTTTAAGGACAATAACGGAAAAGTCTTTTTAGAAAATGCTGTGGATAATGTTCAAAAAGAGCTGACAGATAGACTCGTTCTTAATTCAACTAACAAGGCCCTAATCACCAAATGTTTTAAAGTTGAAGTATTAGAGTGTGCTTCATTTGCTAAGGCCATGCTAATAGCCTCTAGGCGTCAAGGACGGCCACGTTGGTCAATATATTCTTTCAAGGACAAATACGGGGAGATCATTGTTAAGTGTGGAAAGACTCAACCCAATAAGGATGCGCTTTTGTATTTTCACAGTAAAACTAAAGCTTTGAAGACTTTATCCAAGCTCAAGGGCTCTGCTCCAAAAAAGAAATACATTTACCAAGAGGGACCTGTAAAAGATAAAAATGAGATATTTAAAAAGAATGCAAATCTCCAGGAAGAGCTAAGAAAGCTCAAGCCCTCAATTGAGAACACCCTAATTCGATCACATAATAAATTGAATGGAATGTATCAGTACGTTTTAATTAATAATCAAAATCGATACGCGACATTTGAAAGTGTTGAGCAAATCAAAGCAAGCGAACATATACCGATGGATGGAGTAAACTTTAAAAAGCTACGCCCTTCATCGAGAAGGGCGCTGGAACTTTCCCTACAATATATTAAGCATCAAAAAACTAAGACTGATGTCGTTTTAAAACTTAAGCAACTTTCCTAAAATAGCTATCCATAAATTCATCGTCGTGGAACAGACAAATCATAGAGTTAATTACACCCTTGCATCCGACACCTAAAATAATGTTTCTCATCATCATTGCTTCTTTTTGCTCAGGACTCTGCTGCTCGCATAGCTTAAAGTAATCTTTTTCCGCCATAAGCTCCATTAGCTCTGTACGACAGAATTTAAAGAAAGATGCCTTTCCTTGAAAAACAAAATCCAAGTTACAACTCTTTAACCAAGCGGGGTTATTTAATACATTTAATATGTCCGCTAAAGGCACCACTACATCAGTATTTCTTATTAGCTTCGCTCCAGGAGCCATCTCTCGTAGAATACTCCCCTTCTCATCTAGGTATATTTCCGCAACGACTTCCTCACGAAGATACTTTATGAAGGTGTCGTTTAATACTCCCTCCAAGATTTCCCCATAGCTTTGGACAATGTTTCGATTTAGATCCTCTCTAGAATTGTCGTTTTTATAGATTTCCATCTCAATGGCTATTAACTTCTTTTTCACCCACTCAGATAGCTTTCCATAAATTGCCGGCGGTAATACATAAGTTTGAACATTGTTTGCAACCTTACCGGATTCCTTTGGAGATTCAATTAGCGGATTCATGCTAAGCGCTCTTGGCTTTTGAGACTCTAACGAATGCATAAAGTAATGCTCATTCAACCTGTCTTGAACAATCAAAGGATATCTTAGCCCACTTAGGTATGGGTTTATTGAATCAATTTCCTGATTTATGAACTCATTACGCGCAAACAGTTGCTCAAGATAATAACCTGTTTCCACATACTCAGAAGACACAAGGTCCATATCTGTAACCTTGAACCAAATCTCAACATCTTTTCCATCATAAAATGGAAGTGTGTTTTCTTTGTCATAAACTTCTTGGTGTACCGACTCTACCTTTGCTACCCAAAAGTGATGAAAGTCACTTATAAACAAATGAGTATGGTAACCACGTTGCTGGTTGAATTCGAGTGCCTTTTTAAAGCGTTCATACTCCAAGGGAGATTCATGCTTCGACATTTTTAACTTACCCCAGTAGAAATGAGACTTGGCCGGATCGCCAGCATTTAAATTATCCCTGAGTTTATGGAAGAATTCATGGGCCTGGGTTTTATAGCTTTGGTTCTCTCCGTTAAGAAGAGGATTAAAAACTACGTAAAAGCTAAATGGTTGTTGCATACTTTCTCCTTGAGCTGTCCTTCTTATCGGCAGTTAAAAAAGAAA
>JAGSHJ010000382.1 GCA_023954595.1 Bacteriovoracaceae bacterium
TAAGAAGTGCTTCTGGTTTGTCAGTGTGACTTTTGACCTTGAAGAGTGTTTGCTCAATTGTGTCTGGTGCATTGCCAGAGTCAATTCTAATATCAACAGGGGAGTCTTGAATCTTCTTTCCAAGATCTGCAATAGATTCAGGAAAAGTAGCTGAGAATAAAAGAGTTTGTCTCTCCAGAGGGATAAACCTCTCTATATTCATGATGTCTGTATGAAACCCCATATCAAGCATTTTATCTGCTTCATCCAATACAAATGTCTTAATAGAGTCTGTATCGATTTCATTCTCTCTTAGAAGTTTTAATATTCGCCCTGGAGTCGCGACAAGGATGTGTGCACCATGCTCAAGTGATCTTTGTTGATGATACTTTGCAACCCCTCCACAAAGGGTAAGGATACGAACATTTGAAAGGGTACGAGCAAGTGTCCTTAATTCCTTTGCAACTTGTTCTCCTAACTCACGAGTGGGAGTTAGAATAAGTGCTTGAGGTCTTAGAAGCTTTACGTTTAATGAATTAAGTATCCCAAGGCCGAAGGCCGCGGTTTTACCACTTCCTGTCTTTGCTTGAGCTAATATATCCTTTCCCTCCAAAGCAACTGGCAGGGCAGACGCTTGAATTGGAGTCATACTTGAAAAATTCAAGTCTTTAAGGTTCTTAATTAAAAGGGGATTTAGTTTCAGTGATTCAAATTGATTATTCATACACGGGATATACTACAGTTTTCATGCCTAGGCGATAACAGATCCGCGTAAAGCAAAACAAAAGCCTGTAATCTTTTCATTAAGCCTTGCTGATATTCCAATAAGTGTTAATTAGTATTTACCCAAAAATAGACCCAACGCGTCATAATTGACCCGATAAACTTAAGGAACTAATGATGAAAAAACTAGTCACTTCTCTTTTACTTACATTTGCAGTTAGCTCTAGTTTTGCAGCTAGCGATCTAGAAAAAATGGTACTTACAGGTTCAACTTTTGCTGGACCGTTTCTCTCACTCATTCATCCACTTGCAGGTGGTGCAGTGTTGACAACGGCCGTTTACGCATTTGACGAGGTAGGTTTTAAGTATGAAGGACTTGAAAACGACGCAATTGAAGTTCTTGCTGGCTCAATTGAGCTTGAAGAGTCTTTGGTCTTAACTATGTTCAAAGAGGACGTAATTGCCAATAAAGCAACTGTTGAGGCCGGACTTAAGGCCGACAATATCAACGTTGAAGTTGAAGACCTAACTGACGTAGAATTGGCTCAGCTAGCACTTGCCTTTAGCGTTCAGAAGTAATTCAGACTCTCACAAAGTAATATATATAAAGCCCTTGTTTAAACAGCAGGGGCTTTGTAGTTTATAATTCGGCCTTAATACTCAATGTAGGTTTGAGTCACCTTAGCGTCTTTGTGGTTCAAATAGTTTCGAACTAGCAAGATATCCTTGCTTTCAATGTACAAGTTGGTGGCACAGGCCTTTCTAAAGCTGTGGGGTGTTAGCCCTGAAGAAAGCCCAGCTCTCAAAAACATTCTTTTAATATGTGCGTACATGGCCCTATTACTTACAGCTATGCCTTGGGAGTTTACAAATAAATGCTCAGCCTCAATAGAGGAGTTGCGTTTGTGGGTCTCCACCAGGTCAAAAATCTCTTCAAATTCACGAAGTTTCAGAAAGTGCCTCTCGCCTCCTTTTCGAATAAAACTCAATGACTTGGTGCGTTGTGAGAAGTCGCTATACTTCAATCTGCACAGCTCCTCCAAACGAAGACCACCGAAGTACAATAAATGAGATATGAGCCTATCTTTCACCTTATATAAGTTCTTATCTAGTGCATCCCATTCTCTGTGATTTAAAAGCCTAGTGTGCTCAATGTCCGCATCTTTAACCTTAATTGTGTGGATTTTGCTCTTAACTGGATTCTTTGCGAACAAATTAGAGGAATCCTCATGAGACTGGATCAGATAGTCATAGAAGTTTTTGATACTGGAGAGGTGGCGTTTTTGACTGTTAACCCCCAAATTTAGGGGATTTGGTGCATTTTTCACCCGTCTATACCACAGCAGTTTTCGCCAACCTTTACGTACTTGGGGAGCATTTCCAGTCAGAAAGTCTTTATACCGCTCAATCGTCTTAGCATTTGCACGATTTATATGAGCTCCATAGAAGTACTCATGAAAGTGAATGTATCTTTCGAGATCGCTTCGATAGTTCTTAATTGTGTGGGAAGAACGGTTCAATTTCTCACAATTCGTTAGGAAACTCTCCAACCATTTCTTATGTTTATCGTACAAGGCATACCCTTTGCTTTTTTATGTCAAAACATCAAATTAGGTGAAATTTGTTTAAAAAACACCCGTTTTTGTTCGTATAATTTATATTATACGAATCAAATATGCAATAAATAGTTGAAAGTACGTAAACAAGCTTTTACATCGTTTTACTTACGTTTTTTAACAGATGGGAGTAATATACAGGTATAGGCAGCGCATCGTAAGATGATTCTTGTAAGGAGGACGCTGCTGAAATACATTTCCTAGACAAGCAAACCTGCCACTTAAAATCGTGGTGGATTCAAAAGGGAAGACCAGAAATGGTCAACAAAGCAAGAAGCTTGCGACCTTAGAATATTAATCTTAGGTCCAGAGCGAATCACAGGCCGGACAGATCCAACTTAAATGAGGATACGCCGGCCCTTTTTTTTTGCCCGAACATCAAATATTAACTGAATTTATGAATTATTGGCCGTCATGGCCTTGAATTTAAGGCACGCAATATGAAATCGCGTACCTTATATATAGAGTTACATTTGTCTATTTAAAGACTTATTTAGAACTTCGTACATCTCCTGAGCACTTTCGACCTGACGATAGGAGACTTTTTCAACCTTCATGATGCTATTGAGTTCCTGCGAAATGCGATCAATTGCACGAGGGTGACCTGTCAGAAAGATATGAAGAAGCTTTCTGCCTTGTTGATGCTTAGGTTCTTCTTCAAATATCTCTTCTAATTCGATATTTTCGCCAAGAAACATCTTTGAGGCCATCTTTTTCACAGTTCCAATGGACATAACCTCAATATGAAAGTCTTTATGTTCACTTTCTCTCTCAATATACTTATGAATTGGTGCAAGTAGTCTTAAAACGACTAGAACTGTAATAGAGAAGAGAGTGGCCACAAATGGAAATCCGACCCCGATTGTAAATCCTATGGCGGCAACAACCCAAATAGTTGCGGCAGTTGTAAGTCCTGTGACGTTTCCTCGTCCTTGGATGATTGCCCCGGCACCTAAGAAACCAATCCCCCTTACCATTTGTGCGGCAACTCGGCTTGGATCTACAAGTCCTACAGCATTTGGAAGATTAATTAGAGATATAGTCGTATATAGAGTGGCCCCAA